>JALQUE010000030.1 GCA_023260815.1 Roseovarius sp. | reverse complement strand
TGTGCAGGCGCCATCATGGCAACCACTGCCGTGGCGGCGCAGGACGGCGAGGTGCGCACCAAGCAATATGACGATGGTGGCATCTACGAGGGCACGTTCCGCAACGGGCTGCAGCACGGCACCGGCACCTATACGCTGCCGAATGGGTATGAATATTCCGGCGAGTGGGTCGATGGCGAAATTCGCGGCAAGGGCGTGGCGCGGTTTCCCAACGGCTCGGTCTACGAGGGAGAGTTCGCCAAAGGCAAACCCGAAGGCGTGGGCCGGATCGTGTTCGCGGATGGCGGCACCTACGATGGCAGCTGGCTGGATGGCAAGATCACCGGTCAGGGCGTTGCGGTCTATGCCAACGGCGTGCGCTACGAGGGCGGGTTCCGCAACGCGATGCACCACGGCAAGGGCCGGATGGAAAGCCCCGGCGGCTATGTCTACGAGGGCGATTGGGTCAATGGCGTCAAGGATGGGCGCGCCACGATCACCTATCCCGATGGCGCGGTCTATGACGGCGAGGTCAGCCGCGGGGCGCGCGAAGGTCAGGGCAAACTGACCATGCCCGACGGGCTGATCTATGAAGGGTTGTGGAAGGCCGGCCAGATCGACGGCGAGGGGCGGCTGACCCAGCCGAACGGCGATGTCTACGAAGGCACGCTGGTGGCAGGCCGACGCGAAGGTCAGGGCAAGGTCGTCTATGCCAATGGCGACATCTACGAAGGCAGCTTTCAGGACGACCGCCGCCATGGGCAGGGCGTCTTCATCGGCACCGACGGCTATCGCTATGACGGCTCCTGGGTCGCCGGCAATATCTCGGGCGAGGGCCAGGTCACCTATCCGGATGGCTCGATCTATGTCGGAGAGTTCCGCGACGATCTGGCCAATGGCACGGGGCGGATCACCTATCCCGACGGCTCGACCTATGAGGGCGAATGGCGCGGCGGCGTGATCGATGGCCAGGGCCGCGCCACCTATCCCAACGGCGTCGTCTATGAAGGCGCGTTCGAAAATGCCCGCAATCACGGCTTCGGGGTGATGACCTATGCCGATGGCTACCGCTATGAAGGCCAGTGGGAAAACGGCCAGCGCCACGGCCAGGGTATCGCCACCTATCCCGACGGCACCGTCTACGAAGGCACGTTCCGCGACGGGCAACGCCATGGCCAGGGCAAGATCACCATGCCCGACGGGTTCACCTATGACGGCGCGTGGCAGGAGGGCGAAATCTCGGGTCAGGGCGTGGCCACCTATACCAACGGCGACATCTACGAAGGCACCTTCCTGAACGGCAAACGGCAGGGCAGCGGCACGATGCGCTATGCCACCGGCGAAGAGGACAGCGGCACCTGGGAGAACGGCGCGCTGACCTCGCAGACCCGCACCACAGAGGACGCCGCCACCCCTCCCGCCCCGTCAGACTCAGATGCTCCGGCAACCGATGCACCAGACGCCGCCACTCCGGCAGCCCCCCCCGAGGCGCCGCCAGCCGAATAGGCCCCGTCACGCGTTTCTTACCGCCAGCATCTCGTCCGGCCAGCGTTTCTTCTGGCCAGCGTTTCTTCTGGCCAAAAATATCCCGGGGGAGTCGTTGAAATCCCAAAGGATTTCAACGGCGGGGGCTGGCCCCCTGCCCGGCCCGACAGGTGGCGAAACGTCAGACACCCTCGCCCGCGTCGAGCCGCGCAAGAAAGGCTGCGGCCTCGGTCAGCACCGTCTCGCGGCGCGACGCGTCCATCCTGTCCCATGTGCGATACATCTGCGCCATGCGCGGATTGCGCGCGAACCGGTCGCGATGGCGGATCAGGAAATCCCAATAGAGCAGGTTGAACGGGCAGGCCCGCGCACCGGTCTTGTCCTTCACCGCATAGGCGCAATCGGTGCAATAATCGGACATCTTCGCGATGTAGTTGCCCGAGGACACATACGGCTTCGAGCCGACGATCCCGCCATCGGCGAACTGGCTCATGCCGATGGTGTTGGGGGCCTCGACCCATTCATAGGCGTCGATATAGACCGCCAGATACCATTCATGCACCTGATGCGGGTCGATCCCCGCCAGCAGGGCGAAATTGCCGGTGACCATCAGGCGTTGGATATGATGGGCATAGGCCGCGTCGCGGGTCTGGGCCACGGCATGTGCAAGGCAGTTCATCCGCGTCGGCCCGCCCCAATACATCGCGGGCAGCGCCCGGTCATGGCCCAGCGCGTTCCGCGAGGTATAGTCCGGGCCTTCGCGAAAATAAATGCCGCGCATGTATTCACGCCAGCCGATCACCTGCCGGATATAGCCTTCGGCGGCATTGATGGGCACGCGGCCGGCCTGCCATTCGGTCTCGATGCGCTGGCAGATTTCCAGCGGCCCAAGCAGCCCCAGATTGAGATAGGGCGACAGAATCGAATGATGCAGGAACGGGTCATCCTGCAGCATCGCGTCCTGATACGTCCCGAAGCCCGCCAGCAGATGCGTTGCGAAATGATCCAGCGCGCGCAGCGCATCGGCGCGGGTCACCGCATAGGAAAACGGGCGCAGCGTGCCGAAATTGTCGCCAAAGCGCGCCTCGACCAGATCGAGCACCTCGTCGGTGATCGCATCGGGCGCAAACCGAAGGGGCTTGGGGCGCAGCAGATCGTTTGCGGCTGGTTTGCGGTTGTCGTGGTCGAAATTCCATTTTCCGCCTGCAGGCTTGTCGCCCTCCATCATCAGGCCGGTCTTGCGGCGCATCTCGCGGTAGAACCATTCCATGCGCAGCTCTTTGCGCCCTTCGGCCCATGTGTCGAACTCGGCCAGCGAACAGACGAACCGGTCGTCGGGCAGCATCGTCACCGACAGGGGGGCGTTTTCCAACGCCGCGGTCAGGCGCCATTCACCGGGGCGGGTGGCGATCACGTCGCTGGTGCCATGCGCCTGTCCCCGGCGCATCAGTTCGCCCACGATGGAGCGCGACGCATCGGGATCGTCCAGCCGAGTGTAGGCCACCTGCCAGCCGTCGGCGGCAAGGTCATCGGCGAAATGGCGCATGGCCGAAAAGACCAGGGCGATTTTCTGGGGGTGGTGCGGGACGTAGCCCGCCTCGTCCCCGACCTCGGCCATGACGATCAGGTCATTGGCCTTGTCGGCGGCGCGCAGGGCAGACAGGGAGTGGCTCAGCTGATCGCCCAGCACCAGCACAAGGCGCTTTACCATGGCACGGGTGTCCCGGCCCAGTCAAAGAAGCGCCCGGTGTCGTCCGGGGTCAGATTGTCCAGCACCGACAGCAGGTTGGCGGCGGCGGTGTCGGGCGTCACGGTGGGATGGTTGCGGGCGTATTTGGCCGTCAGCGCCGTGTCCACGGTGCCGGGATGCAGCGTCACGCAGATCGACGACCGGTGCGAGCGGGCCAGTTCGATCGCGCCGGTATGGACCATCTGATTGAGCGCCGCCTTGGCGGTGCGATAGGCATACCAGCCGCCATAGCCATTGTCGCCGATCGAGCCCACCCGCGCCGACAGGGCCGCGAACACCGCCCGCCTGTCCCGAGGCAGAAGCCGGGGCGCGTGTTTCAGCACCAGCGACGGGCCGATGCAATTGAGCGCGAACTGATCGTGCAGGGATTTGGCGGTGACGTGCTTGAGGGATTTTTCCGGGCGCGTGCCGTCGATTTCCAGCCCCCCCGTGGCCACGAAGATCAGATCGAACGGGCCGGAGAGCGGCGACAGGGCCACGTCGACCGAGGCCGGATCGGTGATATCCAGGCCATGATCGCGGCGCGACAGGCCGGTGACGGCGACGCCCCGCGCGGTGAGGGCCGCGCAAAGCGCCTGGCCAATGCCGCCCGAGGCGCCGATGATGAGTGCTGTGTCCATGCCCGGCAGTTAGGGTGGCGGGGGCGCGCTTCAAGCTTTTTGGGGCCATGCAATCGGGGGGTTTTCATCGGGGCGCGCGGTGCCTATACTTTGCCGTATGAACACGCGGGATCATATCGCCTTTACCAGCACGCCCGGGGCTTTGCCCTGCGCTGCGGGTTGCGTTTGCGCCCTGCTAATCCTAAGCCGCCTCTGAGCGTGCCATCTCGGCGCGACCGCTCAGAGGCTGTGCCGTTTCGCGCCAAGAGGCTTAGGACAACAAACGAGACCCGACATGACTGACAAGATCACAGACCGTGCATCGCAGGCGTCCGGCAAGGACCGTGTGCTGATTTTCGACACGACCCTGCGCGATGGCGAGCAAAGCCCCGGCGCAACGATGACCCACGAGGAAAAGCTGGAGATCGCGGGGCTGCTGGACGACATGGGCGTCGATATCATCGAGGCCGGTTTCCCGATCGCCTCGGAGGGGGATTTCCGGGCGGTGAGCGAGATCGCCAAGCTGTCGAAGGACGCGACGATCTGCGGGCTGGCCCGCGCCAATCTCAAGGATATCGACCGGTGCTGGGAGGCGGTGAAACACGCCAATTCGCCACG
>JALQUE010000029.1 GCA_023260815.1 Roseovarius sp. | reverse complement strand
CGCGACATGGCTGATGCCTGCCGCGGTGGTCACCCTGGCCGTGGGGGCCGTGGGGGTGCTGGGCGCGCGGCGTCTGATGCCGCTGCTGTCTTTTGCGGTCGTGGGGTCGATGGGCACGATGATGATCGCGGTGGCGGCGTTCACGCCCTATGCGATGACCTCGGCGCTTTATTATCTGGTGCATTCCACCTTTTCGGCGGCGGCGCTGTTCCTGCTGGCCGATCTGGTGGTGTCCCGCCGCAAGGGCGGCGATCTGCTGAGGCCCGAGCCGCCCACGGTGCAGAACGGGCTGTTTGCGGCGCTGTTCTTTGCCGGGGCGATCGGCCTGGCGGGGATGCCGCCGCTGAGCGGATTTCTGGGCAAGCTGATGATCCTGGATGCGATGAAGACCACGCCCGAAATGGTGACTGCGTGGGTCGCGATCCTTGTGGGGTCGCTGGTGACGATTGTCGGGTTCGCACGGGCCGGCAGCATCCTGTTCTGGAAGGCCACCGCCATGACGCCCGAGGTGTCCGACGCCGAGGGCCAAGAGCAGGCCGGAGAAGCCGCGACACGCCCCGCAGGGGAGGCCGCGACACGCCCCGCCGGGGCGATGCAAGTGGCGCCGACGGTTCTGGCGCTGGCGATTCTGGCGGTTCTGGCGGCCGGTGCCGGGCCTGTGACCGGGTATCTTGAGGCCGCATCGGGGCAGTTGTTCGATCCGACGGGCTATGTCGCGGCGGTGCTTGGCGGCAATGGGGAGGCAGGGCAATGATCAGGCGCATTTTTCCCCATCCGCTTTTGAGCGTGGTTCTGGCGCTGGTCTGGCTGGCGCTGGTCAACAAGGTGACGCCGGGCAATGTCCTGCTGGGGGCGATCCTCGGGCTGGTGGTGCCGATCCTGACGGCGCCGTATTGGCCGCGCCGCGCCAAGGTGGCGCACCCGCTGAAGATCGCCGAATATGGTCTGGTCGTGCTGTGGGATATCATCGTCGCCAATATCGAGGTGGCGCTGATCATCCTGTTCAAGCGCAACCGCGATCTGCGGTCGCATTGGATCACCGTGCCGCTGGACCTGACATCGCCCGAGGCGATCACGGTGCTGGCAGGCACGATCACCATGACACCGGGCACCGTTTCGGCGATGCTGTCGGCGGATGGCGGCAGCCTGTTGGTGCATTGTCTGCATACAGATGATCCCGACGGGGTGCGCGACCAGATCAAGAGCCGGTATGAAGGCCGTCTGAGGGAGATTTTCCAATGATCACCATGGCGCTTTACTTTGCCTTCGGCTGTTTCGGCCTTGGCCTTGTCCTGAACCTGTGGCGCATCGCGACCGGCCCGGATTCAGCCGACCGGATTCTGGCGCTGGACACGATGGTCATCAACATCATCGCGCTTTTGATCCTCTATGGCATCTGGCACGGCACGGGGGTCTATTACGAGGCGTCGATGCTGGTGGCGATGGTGGGGTTCGTGTCGACCGTCGCCTATTGCCGCTTCGTGCTGCGCGGCGACATCATCGAGTAAGGGGGGCGGGCCAATGGAAATGAACATCATCGTCGAGGCCATTATCGCCTTTTTCCTCGTGATCGCGGGGCTGTTCGGGATTGTCGGATCGTTCGGCATGATCAAGCTGACCGAAACCATGCAACGGCTGCACGCGCCAACCAAGGCCACCACGCTTGGGGTTGGGGGCGTGTTGATCGCGTCGATGCTGTATTTCTTGCTGGTGAAAGGGGATTTTTCGTTTCACGAGCTGATGATCACGCTGTTCTTGTTCCTGACAGCGCCGATCAGCGCGCATTTCATCGCCAAGACCTATATGCAGGCCAATACGCGCCCTTCGGATCTGCCCGACACCGAGCGCGAGTATGGCTGGTCGATCTATGACGATCCACCGGTGCGGACCGACAGGGACGAGTGAGCCCTCGCGCAGCGGCAGGCCGGATGCAGCGGCGGGCCGGATCAGGGCGCGCCGGCATCTTCGAGGATCAGATCGGCGGCGCGGTGCGCCAGCATCATCGTCGGGGCGTTGGTATTGGCCGATGTCAGGTTCGGAAAGACCGAGGCATCCACCACCCGCAAGCCGCCGATCCCATGCACCCTGAGGCGCGGATCGACCACCGATTGCGCGGCGTCGCGCCCCATGCGGCAGGTGCCCACCGGATGAAAGACGGTGCTGCTGCGCTCGCGGAAATCGTCAAGGATCGCGGCATCGTCCATGTCGCGCGGGTCTGGCCCCATGGCTGATGCCACCAGCCCCCGCAGCGCCGAAGTGCCCAAGAGCGACTGACAGAGCCTGCCTCCGGCGATGACTTGGGCGCGGTCTTCGTCGGTGGACAGTGAATTTGGCTGGATCAGGGGCGGGGCGGCGGGGTCTGCCGCGCTGATGTCGATGCGGCCACGGCTGGTCGGGCGCGAGGGCTGAAAGCCGATGATGAAGCCCGGAAACGGATCGGGACGGATCACCGTGCGCGTGCCGTCGGGTGTGGTGGTATAGGTCACCGGGTTGAAATAAAGCTGTTGGTCGGGCCGGTTCAGGCCGCCATCCGACCGGAAATACCCGCCGCATTGATTGACCGACAGGGCCAGCGGGCCGCGCCGCGTCAGCGCATAGCGCAGGGCGGCCAGAACCTTGCCGTGGAACGGGGCGAGCTGATTGTTGAGCGTGGGTTCGGTGGCCTTGAAATAGTAGTTGATGCCCAGATGATCTTGCAGGTTGGCGCCGACTTGCGCGGCGTCGATCAGCGGCGTGATGCCGTGCTGGCGCAGGATGTCTGCCGGTCCGATGCCCGACAGTTGCAGCAGCCGGGGCGAGGTGACGCTGCCGGCGCTGAGGATGATCTCGGCACGGGCGCGCAGGGTGTGCGAACGGTCGCCGCGCCGGTAGGTGACGCTGATTGCGCGGGTGCCGTCAAAGCCGATCCGTTCAACCAGCGCGCCGGTGACCAGCCGCAGGTTGGCCCGCCGGAGCGCGGGCTTCAGGTGGCCGCGCGCCGAGGAATGGCGCATCCCGCCCGAGGTGTTGATCCGGTAGGCGGCGGCCCCTTCCGACAGCGGGCCGTTCAGATTGTCGGTGCGCGGCAGGCCAAGTTCGTCGGCGGCGGCAAAGAAATGGCGGTTGACCGGGTGGATCTGGTCGGACACGTCCTGCACATGGATCGGGCCTGCACCCTGGCGCGTGCCGTCGCAGGAGACCTGAGTTTCCATCGCCTCGTAGACTGCGCCGACGGTGTTCCAGCCCCAGCCCTCGGCGCCCGCGGCTTCCCAATCGTCGAAATCATGCGGCAGGCCGCGCGCATAGACCATCGCGTTGATCGCGCCCGATCCGCCGACGCATTTGCCACGCGGCCAGTAGCCCGCGCGCCCGTTCAGCCCGGCATCGGGCT
>JALQUE010000025.1 GCA_023260815.1 Roseovarius sp. | reverse complement strand
GTCCTCGGCGCGCCGCGCGAGCGGCCCGATCACCATCATGCGGCGCGACGGGCCAGCGCCCATCGGGAAGTGCCCGGAGGTCGGGACGACGCCGACGCTCGGCTTGTGGCCAAACACGCCACAGCAGAAGGCCGGCACGCGGATCGAGCCGGCCAGGTCGGAGCCGAGTCCGAAGGGCACGCCACCGGAGCCGATCACGGCGCCCTCACCACCGGAGGAGCCGCCGACGGTGCGGGTCACGTCACTGGAGCCGGATTGAAGGGTCAGGTGCGCATCATTGGCCTGCTCGAACTGGGCCAGAGCCTGCGACGAGAAGCCCATCGCCTTGATGACATCGGCGTTACGGGCATTTGCCTCGGCCACCGAGCTACGCTGAACGGCGGCGCGGCTGACCTGCGCATTGGCCTTGCGGGTCATCAATTCGGTCACGACGGTCATCAGCGTCAGCACCACGGCCCCACCGATCGCCAGCGCGCCCAGATAGGGATGCAGCACGAACACGAAGGCCAGAAAGACCGGCATCCACGGCAGGTCGAACAGCGACACAAGCGCCGGACCGCCAAAGAAGTTGCGCAGGGTATCGACGGTGCGGCCACGCTCCATCGCTTCGGCGACGGAAAAGCCGTAGCGCGGCATGTCGATGCTCATGCGGTGGATATCGGGGGCAACGCGGGCATCGAAGCGCGCCCCGACCCGGTGCAGGATCTGCGAGCGGATCACGTCAAGCCCGCCCTGGAACATGTAGAGCCCCAGTGCCAGCGCCGAGATCAGCGCGAGCGTCGGGATGCTGCCGCTCATCAGGGCGCGGTCATAGATCTGCATCATGTAAAACGCGCCGGTCAGGGCCAGGATGTTGATGATCCCGGACAAACCGAAGATATAAAGAAACACCGGCCGCAGCCCGGCAGTCAGGCGGGCAAGGCGGGAATCCTTTTCAGACTGTCTTGCAGAGGATCTGGCCATGTCGTGTGCTCCTTTGGGTCAAACGTGTTCCATGGCTTATGGCGCAAAGTCGGCGCCCGGCCTTCCACGCTATGTCGGATCAAAAATCAGACCTTTGTCCGTGGTGGCACCCCGACCATGGACGCCGCGCCGCGCGGCATGCGCGATAGCGGTGTGGCGCCGGGGTCCAGCGGCCTATCAGACTTTGGTCCAATGCCGCATCAGACCAACGGGACTGGTTCGATAAACCCTTGGGTGTATAGTCAGCGCAGGAAACCTCAGGAGGTGTCGTGAGCGCGCACGCAAATACACCCGAGCGCGCGCTGCCCGGACTGTCCGGCAGCGCGGCGAAACAGACTCGTATCAAGGGGTGGGTCTGGCCTCTGCAGCAGCAGATTGCGGTCATGGTTCTGGCTGCAATTCTGGTCTTCGCACTGGTGATCCAGTTGTGGAACTACCGCACCTTCATGAACACCGAGATCGAGCGGACGCAGGAAAAGCATCTTGTGATCGCGCAGAACGTTTCGTTGTCGCTGTCGCGCTATGTCACGGATGTTGCGCGCATTTTTGCCCATGCGGCCATCGAAGTCAGCAACAACAACAGCGAAGCAACGCGGGATGCCCATCTGTCGTTGCTGGAATCGCTGAACGTAGAGAGCATGGTTCTGTTGCCGACCTTCGCCGCGGACACGCCCCCGCCGAACAGGCTGGGCTCGGACCTGCCCCTACCGGAGCAAGCGGTTCTGGATGATCTGCGGGCGGGCACCAACACGGCGCTTGGCGGGGTTCAAATCTCGGGGCTGCAGCAGATCGGGGACGGAAAGTATTTCATCCTGGGGTATGAGCTTGCCGATCAGCGGCTGGTGATCGGCTATCTGAAGACCGACTATATCAAGGCGGTTCAGCGGGCCATCGCCTTTGGCGAATTCGGACATTCGGCGATCTTCGATCAGTTCGGGCGCGCGATCGCGCACCCGTCAGCCCGGGTCGAGGAAAACATGGTCGATGCCTCGGGGATTTCGGCGGTACGGCGGATGCTGAACCGCGAGACCGGCGTCGAGATGTTCTTTTCGCCGCCCATGCAAATGGACATGATCGCGGGGATCACCTTTGTTCCCGAGACAGGCTGGCCCGTCATGGTTCCGCAGCCGATCTATGAATTGTCGGACGCGGTGAATGGCAGCTTGTCGAAATCCTATCTTCTGGCCGTGGCGATGGCGGCCCTTCTGGGGGGTGCGGGATGGGCGGTGTCACGCCGGCTTGCCCGTCCGGTCCGGGATTTCACCGAGATCAGCCGCAAGATCAGCGACGGGGATTATACCGTCAACCTCCCCGACGAGGAACGCTCCTCGACCGAGATGTGGCAACTCAACGAGTCGCTCAAGACGATGATCCATCGCGTGCGCAGTTCGGACAACAAGCTGCGCGAGGCGCTGCGGCTGGAAGAGGAAGAGAACAAGCGCAAGAGCGACTTTCTGGTGATTGCCGGTCATGAGCTGCGCACACCGCTGAGCGGTGTGGTGGGCATGCTGACGATCTGCCGCGAGCAAAAGGACGATGTCGACCGTGACCGTTATCTGGACGTGGCGTGGTCATCGGCAAAAGAGTTGAACGCGCTGGTCGATCACATGGTGGATTACGCCGAAGGCACGACCGAGTCGATCCGGCTTGATCCGGTGACATTCGACATCGACGCCCAGATGCGGGACATGGAGGCGCTTTACGAAAACCTTGCCGGAACAGCCGGGCTGGAGTTTCGCCGCACGGGACTTGGCGATGGCAGCACGCTGATCGTATCGGACCCGGCGCGCGTGTCGCAGATGATCGCGAAGATCATGGAAAACGCGATCAAGTTCACCAAGCAGGGCAGCATTACGCTGCATTCGGAAATTTTCCAGCAGGATGATCGAAAATGGCTTAAGGTGGCGATCAGCGATACCGGGATCGGGATCGATGAGGCGCAGCTGGAGCGTATTTTCATGCCGTTCGAACAGGTTGAATCATCCTTTACAAGATCGTATCGCGGAATGGGCATCGGGCTGTCCGTTGCGCAGGCCATCGCAAACAAATTCGGAGGCCGCATCACCTGCGCAAGCACACTTCACGAAGGAACGCGGTTTGAGATATGGACCCCCATCGAGTTGGCATAACCCCTCGAGCGACGCGATTGGCCGGCGCATGGTGTCGGTGAGCAATCGGCGCAATATCCTTGTCGTCGATGACGACGAGATCAACCGAATGGTTGTCCGCGTTCTGATGGAACGCCGCAATTACCGCGTGGTCGAGGCCGCAAGCGGGCCAGAGGCGCTGGATCTGGTCAAGGATGAAACCTTCGACGTTGTGCTGATGGACCTGAGCATGCCGGGCATGGACGGCCTGGAAACGACGCGCCGCATTCGCAGCGATGATGCCAGCAACCAGTTGCCAGTGGTGGCCCTGACCGCGCATACCAGCCACAAGGAACAGCAGATGTGTCTTGAGGCCGGCATGAACGCCGTGCTGCGCAAGCCGTTCGATTCCGAACAGGTGGACAGGCTTCTGGGGTTGCTTGACCACACCGCAAAGGGGCCGGACGCCTGACGATATCGACGCGTCAGGCCGAATGACGGCACGACACCGCTGAATTCACTGAAAGTGAAGGGCCGATCCGAGCCACGTTTCCGACCGCCCGGACACAAGCGATCAGAAGTCGATCAACGCATTGTTGCGGGCGATGACAACAGCCTGCACCCGGTTCGTCGCCTCGAGCTTGCGGCAGATGGCGCGCATATGCATCTTGACCGTCGTCTCGTTCAGGCCGACCTGACTGGCGATGCTTTTGTTGGTCATGCCTTCGGCGGCGAATTTGAGGATCAGCAGCTCGATTTCGGTCAGATCGTCGCCATCCGGGCCGCTTGCCGGGGCTTCGATCACCGAGGAGGGCAGAAAGGTCTGACCGGACAGGATCAGCCGCAACACGCTTTCCAAGGAATTGAGGGGCATCGTCTTTTGGATGACACCATGCACGCCCAGTTCGATCGCGCGCTTGACGATATGACGGTCGGCATTGGCGGTGAACAGGGTGATCCGCGCAGCGCTCCCCATGTCGATGACGCGCTTGAGACTGTCGAGACCTTTGACACCGGGCATCCGCAGGTCCAGCATGACCAGATCGTAGCCCGGCCCATCGCTCATTGCGGCAATCGCATCGGGCAGGTTTTCGACGGTATCGACGACGAAGCGCCCGTTTTCCATCAGAACACTAGCGACGGCCTGTGCAATCAGGGTATGATCATCGGCAAGAAGAACTCTTGTCGTATCCGACTTCACCCGATCTGACGCTACGGAATAATTCACACTATACCCCTTGTTTATATACTTCTTGAAACTCCAATACCGTTACTGAACCAATTCAAAGTGCCCGGCGTTTTGAAACCGACACCATGACAAACTTATGCTCACCGAATAACTATTTAGAACCGACCTTCCGCAAGAGCAAATTACACCATGAACGAAAGACACGTGTGACTATCTCTTGATAATATTGTGGCATCTTTTGATGGCCTGCTATATCGGGCCTGACTTTGCCCATAATTATTTTACTCAGATTGAGAAGGATAGATCATGATTGTGAGACGTTCATTTATGGCGACCGTCCTTGGCGCCTTGCTGGCATGGGGCGCAGCAGCAACAGCACAAGCCGAAGAGACGGTTCTGACAGTTTCAGGCGCGGTCGACGGCACCGAGCCTGTTTCTTTTTCAGACGCCGATCTTGCGGCCTTGCCAACCGTGGAATTTGCCACCGGGACGATTTGGTCGGAAGGCGTCAGCACATTCAGCGGTCCATCCCTCAAATCCGTGCTGGACGCGGTGGGCGCTGGTCCCGGCGATCTGCAGCTGGTGGCGGCAAATAATTACAAGGTGTCGCTTCCGAGGGACGCGATCGACGGTAAATATCCGATTATCGCCAACAGGATCGACGGCAAAGCCTTCGGTATCCGCGACAAGGGCCCGCTTTGGGTCGTATTCCCCTACGATTCCGAACCAAGATTCCAATCCGAACTTATCTACGCCTACAGCATCTGGCAGTTGACCCAAATCCAAATCAGCGAGGAGTGAAAAAGCCCTGATGCAGAAGGGCCTAGCCACCCCCTATATCAGCCCCAAACGGTCGGTCGCGATCGTGCTGCTGGTCTTTCTGGTGCTGACCTGCATCGCGCTGGTGATCAGCGCGCAGTCGCTGCGTGACCGGATCGATGCCGTCAGAGCCGCTGATTCAGACAACATGGGCTGGCTGATCGCGCAGCTGGACGTGGACTACAAGGCGATCCTGCTGGCCGCGAATGGCTACATCATCAACACGCTTGGACCCGATCTGGAGGAGCTCCCGAGCACCGAGGCTTTCGACGACGTCAGGTTCAAGTTCGACATTTTCTACAGTCGCGTGGATACCGTGCTGGCGGCGATGACGCGCCATGATCTGCCCGGCGATCTGGTGGCGGCGCTGGACCGACTCCGCAAGGCGCGGAGCAGCCTGACCGAGACGATCGACGCCATCACGGCACCGGACCGGAACCAGGTTCTTGCCTTTACGAAAGACTTGCAAAACCACGCGGATCTTATCCGGAACGTGACGACACAATCGCTGCAATATCAAGTCGGAGAGACCAAGACCGCACGCACGCTTGAGAAGATGCATCTACAGCGCTTCTGGCTACAGAGCTTATTTCTTTTGGTGCTGATGATCAGCGCCTCGCTGCTGGCCGCACGATTGTGGCGCGAGCTTGAAAAGCACACGGCCTGGATGCATCGCGCATCTGGTACGATCACGAAGGTGATACAGGCGACACTGAATGCGGTGGTGGTCACCGATCTGGATGGGCGCGTTCTGCTGGCAAACGCAGCGGCAAGCGACATTTTCCGAATGCCGGCCGATGACATGCTTGGCCAGAATATCGCCGATCTGATGGTCCCCGATCATATGCGAGACAGGCACGAAGCCGGGATGCACCGCTTCAAGACCACAGGGAAGAAAAAGCTTATCGGCGCCGGGCCTGTGCGGCTGGATGCGCGGCGGGCGGACGGATCGAATTTTCAGGCGGAACTGTCGATCGCCACGGACACCGATCTTGATGGGAACCCCATTCTGATCGGGTTCATCCGCGATATCTCGGATATTGTGGCGGCCGAGAACAAGCTGCGCGAGGCGCGAGACGAGGCAGAGCGGCACGCCGATGCCAAGACGATGTTCCTCGCCACGATGAGCCATGAGATGCGGACGCCGTTGCATGGCGTCACCGCCTCGCTTGAGTTGATCGACGCCGACCATCTTCCCCAGGAAGATCGGGACTTGCTGCGCACCGCACTGGATTGCAGCGACCGCGCGCTGGAGCAGATCAACAACGTGCTGGACATCACCCGGCTGGGCGAGCGGCGAGACGAGGGCGAAACCTTCAAACCTGCCGGAATTGCGCACGAAATCGCCGGAGAGTTGTCACCGCTGGCGCGGGAAAACGGCAACATCCTCGATCTGCAGATCACCGGGGCCGGCGCCGAAGAAAGCTATATGGGATCACCGGGTGCATTTTCGCGGGCGCTTTACAACCTTGTCGGCAACGCGTTGAAATTCACCCGCGAGGGCCGGGTCGATCTGCACCTGACCTTTGTCGATCAGGACACGGGCGACGGGAAGCTGACGGTCCATGTGATCGACAACGGGCCGGGTATCGCCCCCGAGGATCACGAGCGGATTTTCCGGGAGTTCGAAACCGGTCGTCCGGGCGAACTGTTCGGGCCGCAGGGCACCGGGCTGGGCCTGCCGATCGTGCGGATCGCCGTGCAGCATCTGGGCGGCACCCTTGCGCTGGATAGTGCGCCGGGCCAGGGCAGCCGGTTTTCCCTTGAGATCCCGTTGCGCCCTGCCCCCAAGGACCGGCATACCGAGCACACCCAGCCCGCCGCGCCCCCGGTCAGCCATGATGTTGCCATGACGACAAAAGCGCTGAACGTTCTGGTGGTCGACGATTCCGAGGTGAACCTGGGCCTGATGTGCGAAATCGTCCGGCGCCTGGGGCACCGGCCCGCGATGGCGAGCAACGGCCAGGAAGCCATAGACGCGGCCACCCAGACCGCGTTCGACGTGATCCTGATGGATGTCAGCATGCCGGTGATGCGGGGCGACGAAGCCACCCGCAAAATCAGGAAAGCCAGCCTGTCGCGCGGGGCTTTCATCGCGGCTGTAACCGCCGTGTCCGACCCCGATCGCACCGTGGAACTGCACGAGGCAGGGATGGACGCGGTCCTGATCAAACCCACAAAACGCGCCGATATCGCCGATCTTCTGGCGATCGCCGCAGGCACCAGCGCGCCGCCTGCCCGTCATCAACCGGACGTGACCGCGTCGCATTATATCAGCGTGCTGGATGCGCTGGAGCCGATGTTCGGACAGGCCAAGGCGCGCGAGCTGATGACTGCGGCATTGGCGGATATCCCGCCCGAGATTGTCCAGTCCGAAAGGTTGCGCGATGTGCCCGAGGGGCTGATCGATCAGTTGCACAAGGCGGCAGGCTCGACCGCGGTGGTTGGCTTGAGCAGTTTGTCAGGTCATCTTCTGGCAGCTGAACGCGCCGCCGAGCAGGGCGACTTGGCCAGTCTGGACGCCCAACGCGAAAAGATCACCACAGAGCTGCGGGACTGTCGGAAGGCGCTGAGCCTCGCGCGCGTCACCTGACGAGATCAAGGGTACATTTGCCTTTGATCTTGGCGCACACCAGAGGTAAACGAACGACGTGCGGTCCCGTAGCTCAACTGGATAGAGCAGCTGACTTCTAATCAGCAGGTTCGGGGTTCGAGTCCTCGCGGGATCGCCAGTATTTCAATGACATCTGTAAAGGAGGCATATGAATGCGCAACAGGGCGGTTTTTGCTGCGCACGGTGTCAAGCATTATTTTTGAATCTTGTTGCCTTTTCTTGTAAGCTTCTGATTTTACGAGAAATACTTGGGTTTCTGTCGTCAAGTGCCCAAACATCCACTTTTCCGGTGGAAGTCAGTGTTTTTGATGTTCGGGCCTGTTATTTGCTGCGGTTTTGTCTGGCTATAGCTCGATCCCGTGAACTTGGAGAGAA
>JALQUE010000406.1 GCA_023260815.1 Roseovarius sp. | reverse complement strand
CGATCATCTGCGCATTGGCCAGACCGTTGAACGACAGCGCGCGCGCCATGCTGATGACGTGGCCGCCATAGATCAGGCGCTGGCCATCGGGCCGAAACGTGGCATCGAAATGCACCTTGGCGGTGTTCTGCCAAAGGCGCGTCGCCATCATGTGCTCCGCCTCTTCGACGGTGACGCCATCCACATGGTCGATCACCTCGCCGGGTTGGTAATCGCCCCAGCGATGCGCCTCTCCGGCCAGCCCGAAATCATAGCCTGTGAAATCCAGCCCCTCGGGCACCACCAGATCACCGGCCTCAAGTGCGGGCTTCAGATCGGGGATGACCGGATCGGGGGCAGGCGCCTGCGCATCGCGCTTGCGCACCATGACCCAACGCACATAGTCCATCACCGTCTCGCCGTGCTGGTTCTCGCCACGCGTGCGCACCCAGACAACGCCGGATTTCCCGTTCGAGTTCTGCTTGACCCCGATCACCTCGCTGGTCGAGCGCAGCGTATCGCCGGGCCAGACCGGCCTCAGCCAGCGCCCCTCGGCATAGCCCAGATTGGCCAGCGCATTCAGCGACACATCCGGCACCGTCTTGCCGAACACCACGTGAAACGCCGCCAGATCGTCGATCGGGCTGGCCTTCAGACCGCACGCCCGAGCAAATTCATCCGATGAATACAGCGCGTGACGTGCCGGATAAAGCGCATGATACAGCGCCCTTTCCCCACCCGACACCGTGCGCGGCACGGCGTGCGCGATCACGTCACCAACGCTGTAATCCTCGAAAAACCGGCCCGGATTGGTCTTGGCCATGCTTACTGTTCTCCCAGTTTCAGGTCGGGGGAATAGCTGCCCTCGACCTCCTTCACGACGGCCTGACCGCAGCGCATCACGCCATTGGCATGATCGAACGCATAGGTCGGATCGCCATACAGCTCCCAGCCCTTGTCCAGCGCCGCTCTCACCTTGTGGCAAAACGCCGATGTGTCGTCAGCCGACAGAAAACGATAGAGTTTCATCTCTGCCTCACCCGGGAAACGGCCAGACGCCCAACCAGTTGTGGATCGCGGTCATGACAAGGAACAGAACCAGCGTGATGACCACCAGCAGAATATCCTTGCTGGCCTTGCCCGGCTCGGGGCGGACCCACTCTTGGGTGCGGTTGATCACGATCACCTCCAGCACCGCCCAGGCCAGCATTCCGCCAAACAGGATGACCGAGGCCAGATCGCCGTTGACCAGCAAATGCGCCACCGCCCAGATCTTGACCGCCACCAACTGCGGATGCCGCATCTTGCCTCTCAGGCGTCCGCGGGTGGCGCTCATGCCATAGACGAACACCGCGATCAGCATCAGCAGGTTGTTCAGATGCACGGTCCATGTCGGCGGGTACCACAGGTTGATGAATTCCGCGCCGCGATAGCCGATGATCATCAGCACCAGACCCGCCAGAATGACGACCGCCGCAACGCCCTTGCCCGCAGTCCCCATGCCCTCCCGCATATCGGGGGCCAGACGCTTGAAGAAATGGCCCGCTGTCCAAAGGACCAGACCCAGTATCAGATAAATCATGCCGTATTACTCCGCCGCCATTTCCTTGATCGCTTCGGCCCGTGCCAGTGTGCGCTGTGCCGCGACGACATGCAGATTTTCCACGATCTGCCCGTCCACCACGGCCACCCCCTGACCCGAGGCCTTGCTTTCTTCATAGGCTTTGATCTGGCGTTCGGCCATCTCGATTTCCGATTGCGTCGGGGCAAAGGCGGTATTGGTGACTTCGATCTGTGCGGGATGGATCAATGTCTTGCCATCAAACCCCAGATCGCGCCCCTGCTCGCATTCCGCCTTGAGGCCCTCGCCATCGCGGAACCGGTTGTAGACCCCGTCGATCGCCACGACACCGCGCGCCGCGCGCGCCGCCATGATGATCCGCTGCAGCGCCGTCATCAGCGGCAGACGATCCGCGCGATACCGGCACCCCAGATCCTTGGTCAGATCGTTGGTGCCCGCCACCAGCCCCGCAACCTGCCGGTGCATCGCGATTTCCGGCGCGTTGAATACGCTGATCGGCGTTTCCATCATCACCCAGATCGGCATCGCCGGCGACAGCATATCGGCCAGATTGTCCACATCCGACGGCGTGTTGACCTTGGGCAGCAGGATCGCATCCGCGCCCGCATCGGCCAGAACCCGCACATCCTCCAGCCCCCATTCGGTGGTCAGCGCATTGATCCGCACGATCTTGGTGCGCTTGCCATAGCCGCCCTGCCCAAGCGCCTTGGCCAAGGTCTGTCGGGCCTCGGGCTTGGCTTCGGGCGCGACGGCGTCCTCCAGATCGAAGATGATCGCATCACAGGGCAACTCGCGCGCCTTCTCAAGCGCCCGTTCCTTGGAACCGGGAATATAAAGAACCGAGCGGTAGGGGCGCGTCGCCGTGTCCATCTGGGCTGCCTTCCGAGTCATTGCAGAAATAATCTTGCGCCGGAATGACATTTTTCGGCGGAAAAGTTCAAGGGCTTTGTCGCCGCAGCGCAGAAAAACCGCCCTCAGGTCAGCGCGTCCCAGATCAGCTTGGTGCCCGTCACGGCCAGCAAAACATATGTGATACCGAAAAACAGGCTCTCCGGCACCACCCTGTGCGCCCGCACCCCCAGCCACGCGCCAAACAGGGCCACGGGCGCAAGGATCAGGTCGAACATCAAAGTCTCGACGGTGAATATCCCCAGAAACGCGTAAGGCACGAATTTGACGATGTTGTAGGCCCAGAAAACCAGCACCGTCGTCGCCTGAAACTGCGTCTTGTCCAGGCGTCTCGACAGCAAATACACCGCTGCGGGCGGCCCGCCCGCATGGCTTACGAAACTGGTGAACCCCGCCACCACCCCGGCCACAAGGCCCGCCCATCCTGGCATCGGCCGCTGTGACGGGCGCAGCAACCCGGCCCGCAACGACATCTGCCAGCCAATGAAGGCAAGGCAAATCCCCCCGATCAGCAGCCGGAAAAGATCGGCATCCGCCGCCGAATAAAGCGCCGCACCGATGGCCACGCCCGGCAAACCGCCCCACAGCAGGCGCTTGGCGTCGATCCAGCTCCAGCGCTTCCAATAGGGCCGCAGGGTCGACGCATCGATCAGCATCAACAAGGGCAGCATGATGCCAAGCGCCTGCCCCGGCGGCACCACCAGCGCCAGAATCGACGCGCCCGCAAAGGCCGCGCCCGACCCGAACCCGCCTTTGGATATGCCCGCCAACAAGACGGCAGGCACCGCCACCGCGAAAACTTCCCAACTTGGCAAGATCATGTTCAGCGCCCTGAATCCCCTGTTTCCACACCCTGTTAGCCTGCCTGACCCGGCAGGGCCAGAACGCGTGCACAAGACCCATCACAGCAGCAGCCTTGCGCAGGCGACGATTTGGGACTACCCCAAGCGCGAAAATTCCAACCGACCGGAGATACTTCCAATGGCCAGACCCAAGATTGCCCTTATCGGCGCAGGACAGATCGGCGGCACCCTCGCCCACCTCGTCGCGCTGAAGGAACTGGGCGATGTCGTCCTGTTCGATATCGCCGAAGGCACCCCCGAAGGCAAAGCGCTCGACATCGCGGAATCCGGCCCCTCCGAAGGGTTCGACGCGCGCCTGAAGGGCACCCAAAGCTATGCCGACATCGCCGGTGCCGATGTCTGCATCGTCACCGCCGGCGTGC
>JALQUE010000383.1 GCA_023260815.1 Roseovarius sp. | reverse complement strand
GATCAATTTTCATTCTGCAATCTATGGGTGTGCGTTTTGCTCTGCACCATGCCCCACACCCCATTTGGGTGCGTTTGACGACAAATTGTTCTCCCTTGGTTGTGAACCCTCTGGAAAACATCAGGGCATGCTGCTCACGGGATGTCATTGGCAGCTAGGTCCATCCTGCCCGAGCAAAATTGAAAACTGGCCGTTTTGGCCGAAAGTGGGCAGTTCCGGGTGTATATTGCCTGACTTATCCCCCCTGTAAGGTGGTCCCCCAGCCGTGCTTCCCGGCGTTGCCGGGGCGCGGGCGCCGATTGCCTCGGGCTGATCCGGGGCGTGTGGCGCGAGGTGCTGGGGCCGGAACCCGAGCGCCCGCCGGCCTATAGCATGGATTGGTCCGAGCCTGCCCGCGACGAGGCGCTGTGGCGCGCGGCGCTGAGGCATTTGCAGGACAAGCCATTGACGGAGGCGGCGGCGGGCGATGTGCTGTTGTTTCGGATGCGCGAAGATGCCGTGGCCAAGCATCTGGGCATTGCCGGCGAGACCGGAGAGCGGGCCAGTTTCATACATGCGTATTCGGGTCATGCGGTGCTGGAAAGCCCGCTGACGCCGCCGTGGCACCGGCGGATCGTGGCCCGTTTCGCCTTTCCCCAGGAGGTCTAGGATATGGCGACGATACTTCTTTCTGCGGCGGGCGCCGCGATTGGCGGCTCGGTTGGGGGCACGGTTCTGGGCCTGTCGATGGCGGCGGTGGGACGGTTCACGGGGGCGGTCATCGGTCGCTCGATCGACCAGCGGCTGATGGGCCAGGGATCGGAGACGGTGGAGACCGGCCGGGTCCAGCGGTTGCGGCTGACGGGCGCGGGCGAGGGCGATGCCATCGCGCAGGTTTACGGGCGGATGCGGGTGGCGGGTCAGGTGATCTGGGCCACGGAATTTCTTGAGGCGGTGTCCTATCAGCTTGCCGGAGGCGGCGGCAGTGGTGGCGGCGGCAAAGGGGCGAGGCGCAGCGCGCCGCAGTCGTTCCAGCGCGTGCACAGCTATTCGGTGAGCCTTGCGATTGCGCTGTGCGAGGGCGAGATCACCCATGTGGGCCGGGTCTGGGCGGATGGGCAGGAAATCGGGCGCGACAGTCTGAACATGCGGGTTTACCGGGGCACGCGCAGCCAGTGGCCCGATCCCAAGATCGAGGCGGTCGAGGGGGCGGGCCGGGTGCCGGCCTATCGCGGTACGGCCTATGTGGTGATCGAGGGGCTGGCGCTGGAGCGGTTCGGCAACCGGGTGCCGCAGTTCACCTTCGAGGTGTGCCGTCCCGCGCAGCCCGGAACCCCCGGCCACGAGCTTGATCCGCCATATGCGATGCGCGGTGTGGCGATCCTGCCGGGCAGCGGGGAATATACGCTGGCCATGCAGCCGGTGGAGATGAATTACGGGCCGGGATCGGGGCGGCTGATCAATGTCAATTCGCCCTCGGGCAAGGCGGATTTCGCCACGTCGCTGGATGAGTTGCAGGGCGAGTTGCCGGCCTGTCGCACGGCGTCGCTGATCGTGAGTTGGTTCGGGGACGATCTGCGCTGCGGCGCCTGCACGATCCGTCCCAAGGTGGAGCAGACGCAGTTCGACGCGCGCGGCATGAAATGGATGGTGTGCGGGGTGACGCGCGCCACGGCGCTGCGGGTGGCGCTGGATGCTGCGGGACGCCCGGTTTATGGCGGCACGCCTGCCGACGCTGCGGTGATCCAGGCGATCCAGGGGATGAAGGCGCGCGGGCTTGACGTGATGTATTACCCGTTCATCCTGATGGACCAGATGCCGGGCAATGGCCGCCCCGATCCCTATAGCGATGCGCCCGATCAGCCGGTTCTGCCGTGGCGGGGGCGGATCACCACCTCGGAGGCGCCGGGCCGGCCTGGCAGCCCCGATGGCAGTGCGGCAGCCGCGGCCGAGGTTGCGGCGTTCTTCGGAACGGCTGTGGCGGCGGATTTCCTGCGAGAGCCGGTTGTCGAGGCACCGCCGCCCCCGTCGCCCGTGGACAGCAGCACCGACGACCCGGAGAACCGACCGTCCCCGTTGCTGACGGGATCGGGCAACCCGCGCACGGAAAGCCGGGAGAACGCGCCGTTCGAGCTGATCCACGGGCCGGTGGCGGAGCCGCCGTCAAGCCCGGTTCACTATAGCGGGCCGGATGAATGGGGCTATCGGCGGTTCATCTTGCACCAGGCGGCGCTGTGCCGGGCGGCGGGGGGTGTCGAAAGCTTTTGCATCGGGTCGGAAATGCGGGGGCTGACGCAGATCCGGGGGGTCTGGAACAGCTTCCCGGCGGTGGCGCAGCTGATCGACCTCGCGGCGCAGGTGCGCATTTTGCTGGGGCCGCATGTCAAGATCACCTATGCCGCCGACTGGTCGGAATATTTTGGCTATCAGCCGGGCAATGGCGACCGGTTTTTTCACCTCGATCCTCTGTGGGCCGATCCGAACATCGATTTCATCGGGATCGACAATTACATGCCGCTGAGCGACTGGCGCGAGGGGCATGACCATCTGGACGCCGCCGAGTGGGGCTCGATCCATGATCTGGGCTATCTGATGGCCAATGTCGCGGGCGGTGAAGGGTATGACTGGTACTATGCGTCCGATGCGGCGCGCGCGGCGCAGATCCGCACGCCGATCACCGATGGGGACCATGCCGAGCCATGGATCTGGCGCTACAAGGATATTCGCAACTGGTGGGAGAATTTCCATCATGAGCGGGTGGGGGGCGTCCGATCGGGCACGCCGACGGGTTGGGTGCCGCGATCCAAGCCGATCCGCTTTACCGAATATGGCTGTGCCGCGGTGGACAGGGCGACCAACCAGCCGAACAAGTTTCTCGATCCGAAGTCGTCGGAATCGCTTTTGCCCTATCATTCGGACGGGCGTCGCGATGAGCTTATCCAACTGCAATATCTGCGCGCGATGGCAGGTTACTGGACCGATCCGGCCAACAATCCGGTGTCGCCGGTGTATCAGGCGCCGATGGTGGATTGGGACCATGCCTGTGCCTGGGCCTGGGATGCGCGTCCGTTTCCGTTTTTCCCTAACAATGCCGGTTTGTGGAGTGACGGGGGCAATTATGCGCGGGGACATTGGTTGAACGGGCGGATGTCGGCCCGGCGGTTGGCATCCGTCGTGGATGAGGTGACGGCGCGCGCCGGGCTGCGGCATGGCGATACCGAGGGTCTGCACGGCCATGTGCGCGGCTATCTGGTTGAGCAGGTCGAGGAGGGGCGCGGCGCGCTGCAACCTTTGATGCTGCGGTATGGGTTCGATGCGGTCGAACGCGACGGACGGTTGATGTTCAGGCTGCGCGATGGGCGGGGCGATCACTGGCTGGACCCCGAGCGGCTGGTGCGCGATCCCGATCTGGACGGTGTGCTGGAACAGACCCGCGCCAGCGAGGCCGAACTTGCGGGGCGTGTGCGTTTGCGCTTTGTGGAGGCAGACGGGGATTACGATGTGATCGCGGAGGAGGCGATCTTGCCGGACGAGGCAAGTCGAGGGGTCTCGACATCGGAGATGGCGCTGTCGATGACGCGCGGCGAGGGGCGGCAGACGGTGGAACGCTGGCTGTCGGATGCCCGGATGGCCACTGATACCCTGCGCCTGTCGTTGCCCGCGTCGCGGCTGGAGGCCGGTGCCGGGGATGTGATCGTGGTGCCCGAAAAGGGCGGCGAGGGGTATTTTCGCATCGACCGGGTTGAACAGATGGGCCAGGCGCAGCGGATAGACGCTGTGCGGATCGTGCCCGAAAGCAGCCCTGTGGCCGATTTCGAGGCCGCCGCGCCGCGCCCGCGCGCCTTTACGGCGGCGGCGCCGGTGACGCCGTTTTTTCTGGACCTTCCGCTGATGAGTGGCGACGAGGTGCCCCATGCGCCGCATCTTGCGGTGACGGCAGAGCCGTGGCCCGGGGCGGCGGCGCTTTATGCGGCGGATGGGGATGCCGATTACGTGCTGAACACTGTTTTGGCGGCGCGCACTCCGGTCGGGATGAGCGAGACGGCACTTGCGCCCGCACCCATTGGCCGGATCGACCGGGGCGAAGGGCTGGTTGTCAGGATGCTGAGCGGCGGGCTGCAAAGCGTGGATGACCTTGGGTTTCTGGGGGGCGCGAACCTGTGCGCCATCGGGGACGGAACGCCGGACGGATGGGAGCTGTTCCAGTTTCGCGATGCCGACCTGGTGGGCGAGGATACCTATATGCTGCGCCACCGGCTGCGGGGGCAATTGGGCACCGAGGCGGCAATGGCGGCACCGTGGCCGGAGGGATCGTTCGTGGTGCGGCTGGATGGCAGCGCGCGACAGATCGCCTTGACCGAAGCCAAGCGAGGTCTTGCGCGCTACTACCGGATCGGACCGGCGGAGCGGGGCTTTGACGATCTGTCCTATCGGGGTGCGCGCCTTGCATTTGATGGGCTGGGGCTGCGCCCCCTGTCGCCGGTGCATCTGCGGCTGGAAGGCATGGCCGGGCATGATCGGCGGGTCAGCTGGATCCGGCGCACGCGGATCGGGGGGGACAGGTGGGAAGGCCCGGACGTGCCGCTTGGCGAGGAGATGGAGCGCTATGTGGTGCGGGTGATGCAGGGGGAGGTCCTGCGGCGCGAGGAGACGGTCGAGACGCCGGAATGGATTTATGGCGTGGATGCGCAGGATGAGGACGGGACCACCGGCGCGTTCGAGATACAGGTGGCGCAGATGTCCGGCTTGTTCGGGCCGGGAGCGGTGGCGCGGCTTGCTGTCGAGGGGTGAGCGGCGCGCTGTGGCGGGTTTTGCAGGGGCGGAGTCATTCCTGTCGGTTATGGGGGCTATGACAGCTTTGCGTTTTGCCAAACGCGCCTATCTGGTATAGTCGAGCCGAAAAACAGGAGCCTGACCATGGTGGAAACCCGCGCGAAACTGGCCGAGCTGGACCCGGTATGGGGCCGTATTCGGGCCGAAGCACAGGAAGCGATCGATCACGAGCCGTTGCTGGGCGGGGTGATCCATTCGTCGATCCTGCACCACAAGACGCTTGAATCTGCACTGGCTTACCGGATTTCGCTGAAGCTGGCCTCGAGCGAGATGCCCGAGCAGATCCTGCGCGAGATCTGTGATGCCGCCTATGCCGGTGACAGATCGCTGTCGGTGGCCGCACGGGCCGATATCGTGGCGGTGCATGATCGTGATCCGGCCTGTGACCGGTTCATCCAGCCGATGCTGTTTTTCAAGGGCTTTCAGGCGATTCAGGCATATCGCGTGTCGCATTGGCTATGGGCCGAGGGGCGCAGGGACATGGCGCGGTTCTTTCAGATGCGGGCCTCGGAAGTGTTCGGGGTGGATGTGCATCCGGCGGCTCATCTGGGCAAGGGCATCATGATCGACCACGCCCATTCCATCGTGATCGGCGAGACCGCGACGGTGGGCGACAACGTGTCGATGCTGCATTCGGTGACGCTTGGCGGGACCGGCAAGGAAGAGGAAGACCGTCATCCCAAGATCGGTGACGGTGTGCTGATCGGGGCGGGCGCCAAGGTGCTGGGCAATATCCGGGTCGGCAACTGCTCGCGGATCGCGGCGGGATCGGTGGTGCTGCAGGAGGTGCCGCCTTGCAAGACCGTGGCGGGTGTTCCGGCCAAGATCGTCGGTGAGGCGGGCTGTGATCAGCCGTCGGTCAGCATGGATCAATTGCTGGGCACCAAAGGGTCCGAGTGACGGGCAGCGATCAAACCCGGTCTGACGCGGGGCATTGACGCAGAACATAAAGAACCCCGGATAAGTGCCTGCTTATCCGGGGTTTTCTGTTTCGTCTGGCGACTGGATCAGGCCAGCATCACCAGCGGGTTTTCAAGGTTTTCGACGATGTGCTGCAGCAACTCGGCGCCGAGTGCGCCGTCGATCACCCGGTGATCCACGCTGAGTGTCACCGACATGACCGTGGCCACGCTCAATTCCCCATCCTTGCCGACGACGGGTTTTTTGAGGCCCGCACCGACCGCGAGGATCGCGCCGTGTGGCGGGTTGATGACCGCGTCGAAATTGTCGATGCCGAACATCCCGAGGTTGGAAATCGCAAAGGTGCCGCCCTGATATTCCTCGGGTGACAGTTTGCGGTCGCGGGCGCGTTTGGCCATGTCCTTCATCTCGGCAGAGAGGGTCGACAGAGATTTCGCCTCGGCATCCTTCAGCACCGGGGTGAACAGCCCGCCTTCGATGGCGACAGCTACCGCCACATCCGACGGCGTCAGTTTCAGAACGCGGTCCCCGGCCCAGACGGCGTTGGCGTCGGGCACGGCCTGAAGCGCCAGGGCACAGGCCTTGATGATGAAGTCGTTGACGCTGAGCTTGACGCCACGCGGCTCAAGCTGTGCGTTCAACTCGGCCCGGAACTTCAGCAGGGCGTCCAGCCGGATATCCCGGCGCAGGTAGAAATGCGGGACGGTTTGCTTGGCTTCCGTCAGGCGGGCGGCAATGGTTTTGCGCATCCCGTCCAGCTTGACCTCGGTGTAGGCGCGGTCCTTGTACATGGCGGCAACCGCATCGGCGGACGCGCCCACCGGCGCAGGGGCTGCCGGTTTTGCGGAGGTTTCGGGGCTGGACTTTGGGGCCGTGGCGGGGGCGCTGGCCTCGGTGCCTTCGACATCGGCTTTCACGATGCGGCCACGCGGGCCGGAGCCTTTGATCTGCGCAAGATCGACGCCCTTGTCGGCAGCGATCCGGCGGGCCAGAGGCGAGGCGAAGATCCGGTTTCCGCTGTCATCTTGCGGCGCCGCCGGTGCCTTGGTGTCGGATGCTTTCGCCGCGGGCGAGCCCTTGCCGGAGCCTTCGCCCTCTGCCTTGGTGGTGACTTCGGGGGCGGTGGTTTCTGCGGCGTCAGTTTCGGGGGCGGCGGCTTTTGCGGCGTCGCTGTCTATGTCATTGGCGCTTTCGCCATCTTCCAGAAGCACGGCGATGGGGGTGTTGACCTTCACGCCTTCGGTGCCTTCGGGGATCAGGATCTTGCCGATGGTGCCGTCGTCCACGGCCTCGAATTCCATCGTGGCCTTGTCGGTTACGATCTCGGCCAGAAGGTCGCCCGAGCTGACCTCGTCGCCTTCCTTGACCAGCCATTTGGCCAGTGTGCCCTCTTCCATCGTGGGGGACAGGGCGGGCATGAGTATTTCGGTTGGCATCGCTCTTGTCTCC
>JALQUE010000372.1 GCA_023260815.1 Roseovarius sp. | reverse complement strand
CCTCTCGCCGGATGATCTGGCCGCATGATGGATGGGGAAGGGGGGATCTTGCGCTATCCATGGCCCGACGCGCCCGATCATGGCGCCGCGATCCAGGTGGCACCCGGCGTGCTGTGGATCCGGTTGCCGCTGCCGATGGCGCTGGATCACGTCAACATCTACGCATTGGATGACGGCGACAGCTGGACCATCGTGGATACCGGCATCCAGTCGCGCCGCTCTGTCGCCCTGTGGGAAGAGGTGCTTGCCGGTCCCTTGCAGGGCAAGCCCGTCTCGCGCGTGATCCTGACCCATCACCACCCCGATCATATCGGGATGGCAGGCTGGCTGATGGACCGCTTCGGCGCCGACCTGGTCACCACCCGCACCGCGTGGCTCATGGCGCGGATGCTGATTCTCGATGTCGAGGATCGCCCCACCCCTCAGGCGTTGGCCCATTGGCGTGCCGCCGGGATGGACCCCGCGATCTATGAGGCCCGTAAAGCCGCGCGCCCCTACAATTTCGCCGATACCTGCTACCCTATTCCCGTAGGCTATACCCGTCTGGTGCAAGGCGACACCCTGCATGCCGGTGGGCGTGTCTGGGACGTGCATATCGGCAATGGCCATGCGCCCGAGCATCTGACCCTCTGGAGTCGCGATGACAATCTGGTCATCGCCGGCGATCAGATCATCGCCTCGATCAGCCCCAATATCGGTGTTTATCCGACCGAACCCGATGCCGACCCCGTCGCCGATTGGCTGGAAGCCTGCGGGCGGTTTGCGGCCTTGGCGCATGAGGACCATCTGGTGCTGGCCGGTCACAAGCTGCCCTTCACCGGCCTGCCCGTGCGGATGCGCCAGCTGATCGAGAATCACCACGGCGCGCTGGATCGCTTGCGCGCCCATCTCGCCACGCCCCGCACCGCGGCCGAGTGTTTTGCGCCCCTCTTCAAGCGCCGAATCGACGAGGGGACATATGGCCTTGCGCTGGTCGAGTCCGTGGCCCACCTCAATCATCTGCTCCACGCAGGCGATGTCACGCGGACCCGCCGCGCTGATGGCGCATGGCTGTGGCAGGCCAAGCCCTGAAAGGTCCAGTCGCTCTGCGCCACTTTGCCTTCGTGCTGGATCAGGGTTCGAAAAATCGTTGTAAACTGCGGCAGCTTGGCGGGTGACAGCCATTTGGAAATGCAGTATCCAGAGGTCGAATTTTCACGGTAATGCCGAAGACGAAGGACACGGGAACATGGCTGAACACAAGCATGGCGAAATGAATATCGAAGTGCAGGAAAAAACCTTCGAAGGTTTCATGAAGTGGGTCACATGGACCTCGGTGTTCTGCATCGTGCTCCTGCTCTTCATCGCAATGGTCAACGGCTGAGGCTGACAGCCTCGCCGCACCGCTCTCCCGGAGTATCGCAAATGCGTGGTTGGCTTGTTGCGATATGCGCCTGCGTGATGCTGGCCGGGTGCGTGGGTCAGGAAACCTGGGCTCCGGATGATGCCGTCGCCAAGGCCGCCTACCGCCACGATGGCCCGCCGCGACTCACTCTTTTCACGATGATCAACAATCGTACCGGTGCCGGTGCGCATACCTCGCTGATGATCAACGGATCGCAGCGGGTGATCTTCGATCCCGCCGGCTCGTTCAAGCACGAAACCCTGCCCGAGCGAAACGATGTGGTCTACGGCATCACCCCCCCGGTCGCGGATGTCTATACGCGCTATCATGCGCGGGAAACCTATCACGTGCGGGTGCAGAACCTCGACGTGCCGGCTGAAACAGCAGAACGCGTGTTCCGTCTCACGCAATCCTATGGCGCGGTGCCCTCGGCGCAATGCGCGCGGTCCACGTCCACGATCCTGTCGCAGGTCTATCCCGGCATTGTGCGCCCCACATGGTCCCCGGTGCGTCTGGCCGAGGATTTTGCTGCCCTGCCGGGGGTGACCGAACGCCGGTTGCGTGAATATGACAGCGACGACAACAGCAAGGTGCTGGACGACTGGGATCCCGACCGCGTGGCGCAAGCCGCGACAGGCGGCTGATCACGCCGACTACCCCAGCAGGTACAGCCCGCCATAGAGCGTGGCCGCCCCCAGGCAGATCGACAGCACCACGTTGCGCGTCCACAGCCCCGCCACCAGCGTGATCAGCGCAGCGGCAAGGCGCGGCGCGTCCAGCTGCCCGCCCGTGGCCTCCGGCCACACCACCAGCGGCGCCACCAACCCTGGCAGCACAGCCACCGCGGTATACCGCAGATGCCGCAGCACCCAAGCCGGCAAGGGCCTGTCCCCCACCAGCCCCGTAAACACGAAGCGCAGCCCGAAACTGCCCAATCCCAGCAGAATGATGACGGTCCACAGCGCGACAGGCTCGATCATTTCTGCGCCCTCCGTTCGGCCCGGCGCTCCACCTCGGCCCCGGCCATCATGGCAAGGATACCCGCCGCCAGCAGCCCCAGATTATAGGGCAGGAACGCCAGTATCAGCGCCGCGCTGACCGACACCAGCGCCGCCGCCACATGCGCGCGCGTCCGCAGCATCGGCGCAATGATCGCCAGAAAGGTGATCGGGATCGCGAAATCCAGCGCCAGCCCCTCGGGGATCGCACTGCCGATGACCGCGCCCACCACCGTGAACGCATACCATAACGGACAAATCGGCACGGCGACCGCAAAGAAATAGGTCATCCGCTGACCCACCGTCCAATCGGGGTTCTGTTCGAATTTCACCACCGAACAGGCATAGGTCTGATCGACCGTGAAATACGCCGCCAGCGCCCGTTGCCACAGGCTCGCGCCACCCAGATACGGCGTAAGCGAGGCCGAATACATCGCCATCCGCAAATTCACCGCCAGCGCGGAAATCAGCACGATCACCGTGGGCACATCATTGCGCAGCAACTCCACGGCGGTGAATTGTGCCGCCCCGGCGATCACCAGAACCGAAAAGGACAGAGTCTCGAACACGCTCAGCCCGGCCTCGGTCGCCACGACGCCGAACAGGGTCGAGAAGGGAATGATGACAAGGATGAAGGGCGCGCCATCCCGCACCCCCTGCCAAAAGATCGATTTGGTGGTTTCCGTCGTCACGTTCCCGCCTTAGATTGCCCAACGCATGGCTCCGGCCTAGACCGAAGCTGAGGGAGATGCAATTGGCGACACATGATGATATCTCGGGCTATCTGATCGCGCCCGATCCCGCCGCGCCGCGCCTGACCCGTGCGGTCGACGGCGTGGATCACGACGGCCAGCCAACCACCATTTCCGTGGTCGAGGAACGCCCCCTGACGATCTTTCTGAACGGTCAGGAAATCGTCACCGCGATGACGATCGGGGATTATCCCGAATATCTCGCGCTCGGGTTCCTGCGCAATCAGGGGATGCTGCGGGCCGATGAAACCGTCCACCGCGTCGATTATGACGAGGATCTCGACACGGTTGTGGTGCGCACCGACGGGCAGACCACCTTCGAAGAGAAGCTCAAGAAAAAGACCCGCACCTCGGGCTGTGCCGTGGGCACCGTTTTCGGCGACATGATGGAGGGGCTGGAAAAGGTCACTCTCCCCGATATCCAGGTTCGCACCTCGGATCTCTATGCGCTGGCCTCGACCATCAACCGCACCCCCTCGCTCTATCTCGAGGCGGGGGCGATCCACGGCACCGTGCTTTGTCAGGGCGACCGCCCGCTTGTCTACATGGAGGATGTGGGCCGTCACAACGCCGTCGACAAGATCGCTGGCTGGATGTTCTCGGAAGGCATCGGGCCGGGCGACAAGACGCTTTACACCACTGGGCGCCTGACCTCGGAAATGGTCATCAAGACTGCGCTGATGGGCATTCCCGTTCTGGCCTCCCGGTCCGGCTTTACCGCCTGGGGCGTGGAAATCGCGCGTCAGGTGGGGCTGACCCTCATTGGCCGGATGCGCGGGCGGCGCTTTGTCTGCCTTGCCGGAGAGCAGCGCCTTCTGCGCGACGCCGATCCCGATGCCGTGCCCGACGAAGACCGCAAGCACCGCCGTAAGGGGGGCATGGAATGACCCTGCCGCTTGGCGTGATCCTCGCCGGTGGGCAGGCCACCCGCATGGGCGGGGGTGACAAGGGGCTGTTGCCCTTGGGCGATACCACGATCCTTGGCCATGTAATCGACAGGCTGACGCCGCAAGTGGCGGGTCTGGCGCTCAATGCCAATGGCGATCCCGCCCGCTTCGCGTCGCTTGGCCTGCCCGTTCTGCCCGACAGCATCGCCGATTTCCCCGGCCCTCTGGCGGGCGTTCTGGCAGGGCTGGACTGGGCCGCGACCCAAGGCGCCGAGACCATCGTCACCGTCGCCGCCGACACGCCGTTCTTTCCCCGCGATCTGGTCGCCTGCCTGCAGCACGCGGCGCGTGGCATGACGCACCCGCTGGTTCTGGCCGCCACACCGCGCCCCGACAATGAACGCACCAAATCCATGACCCGCTCGGGGTTGATCCGCCATCCCACCTTCGGCCTCTGGCCCGTCGCCCTGCGGGACGATCTGCGCCACGCCCTGTCGGACGGGTTGCGCAAGGTCGTCCTCTGGACCGAGAAACATGCAGGCCGCGAGGCGCTTTTTGAGGCCCCCGGCGATCCCTTCTTCAACGTCAACACGCCCGAAGATCTACAGCAGGCTCGGGCCATGCTGGAGTCCGCATCATGAGGATCTACGGCGTCGTCGGCTGGAAGAACGCCGGCAAGACCGGGCTGATGGAACGCCTCGTGACCGAGATCACGCGCCGGGGCATTTCCGTTTCGACAGTCAAGCACGCACATCACACCTTCGATGTGGACCATCCCGGCAAGGAC
>JALQUE010000293.1 GCA_023260815.1 Roseovarius sp. | reverse complement strand
CGGCATGGGCGCGCAGCGCTGGATCGATCTGGGCTTCATGCGCCTGCAACCCTCCGAGCTGATGAAGATCACCCTCGTGATGATGCTGGCCACCTATTACGACTGGCTGCCGATGAGCCGCGTGTCGCGCCCCGTGTGGGTGCTGGCACCGGTGGGGCTGATCCTGCTGCCGGTGGCGCTGGTGCTGCGCCAACCCGATCTGGGCACCTCGATCCTGCTGCTGGCGGCGGGCGGAATGCTGATGTTCGTCGCCGGCGTCCACTGGGCCTATTTCGCGGCTGTCGTGGCGCTCGGGATTTCGCTGATCGCCGCGGTGTTCCAAAGCCGGGGCACCGACTGGCAGATGCTGGCCGACTACCAGTATCGCCGCATCGACACGTTCCTCGATCCGGCCTCCGATCCGCTGGGGGCGGGCTATCACATCACCCAGTCCAAGATCGCCCTCGGCTCGGGCGGCTGGACGGGGCGCGGCTTCATGCAAGGCACCCAGTCGCGGCTGAATTTCCTGCCCGAGAAACACACCGATTTCATCTTCACCACCCTGGCCGAGGAATTCGGCTTCATCGGCGGCATATCGCTTCTGGGGCTCTACACGCTGATCCTCGTGTTCTGCATCGCCACGGCCCTGTCGAACCGCGACCGCTTCTCATCGCTGCTGACCCTCGGGGTGGCGGTGACGTTCTTTTTGTTCTTCGCCGTCAACATGTCGATGGTCATGGGCCTCGCGCCCGTGGTCGGCGTGCCTCTGCCGCTGGTCAGCTATGGCGGATCGGCGATGCTGGTACTGATGATCGCCTTCGGCCTCGTGCAAAGCGCCCATATTCACAAACCAAGGTAATGCAATGACGATCAACATCCTCTTCGCCGCAGCCTCCGCCCGCTGGGACGACTACGAACAGCCCCTGCGCCGCGCCCTCTCGGACGCCGGCCTGACCGACGTGACCCTGTCCACGCGGCTCCCCGCCGAAGAGGTCGATTACATCGTCTACGCCCCCAATTCCGATCTGCAGGATTTCACGCCCTACACCCGCACCAAGGCGGTGCTGAACCTCTGGGCCGGGGTCGAGGATATCGTGACCAACCCCACCCTCACCCAGCCGCTCGCCCGCATGGTCGATGACGGGCTGACCCGCGGCATGGTCGAATGGGTGACAGGCCACACGCTGCGTCACCATCTGGGCACCGATCTGCATGTGCTGCATCAAGATGGCCTCTGGCGCGGCGACGACGTGCCGCCGCTGGCCTGCGACCGGCCCGTGACGATCCTCGGCCTTGGCGCTCTGGGCTCGGCCTGCGGCCAGGCGCTCTGCGCCTTGGGCTTTCCCGTCACCGGCTGGAGCCGCTCGGCGAAATCCATCGACGGCATCACCTGCCTGTCGGGCGACGCGGGCCTGCACAGCGCGCTGTCGGAGGCGCATATCGTCATCCTCCTGCTGCCGCGCACAGTGCAAACCGAAAACACCCTGAATGCCGACACGCTGTCGCGCCTGCCGCGCGGCGCCGTGATCCTCAATCCCGGTCGCGGCACGCTGATCGACGACGCGGCGCTTCTGGCGGCCCTCGATGCAGGCCATGTCGCCCATGCCACGCTCGATACCTTCCGCACCGAACCCTTGCCCGAGGACCACCCCTACTGGGCGCATCCGCGCGTCACCGTCACGCCGCATATCGCCTCCGCCACCCGGCCCGGCTCGGCCGCCCGCGTGATCGCCGAAAACATCCACCGCGGCGAAACGGGTCAGCCCTTCCTGCATCTGGTGGACCGCGAACTGGGCTACTAACCCCGCCTGGCAGTCCCGGGGCAATCCAAAGGCAATCCCAAGGCCGTCCCGGGGCAGTCCCAGGACGCCCCCCTGCTTCTTCTGGCCGAAAATATCCCAGGGGGTCCGGGGGACAGCGTCCCCCGTCCTTTGTCCCCGGCCTTTGTCCCCCGCCTTTGTCGCCCGGCCTTCGTGCATGACACCACCGCCGAAAATCAGCCGCCCACACCTACCTCAGACGTGGTGGCCTGTCGGGGTCCATGCCCGGCGCAGCCCCGGGCCGGGCCTGCGACGTCTCTGGCTTGGGCAGATCGAACCGCAGCCCGACCCGGGCCAGCCGCGCCGCCACCGGGTCCGTGCCCCGAAAGAAGGCGACATCCAACGCCGCCGCCTCCAGCCCCGAAAAATGCAGCACATCCGACACCGCCCGCGCCAGCGCGTCCTGCGCCCCTGGCAGCGCATCGATGATCCCCAGCATGTGCCCCGCCGCGCCATTGTCGTAATCGACCGCCACCAGATAGGCCAGATCGGCCAGCCCCCCGGCGGTGGCCAGCCTGGCATCCAGCCCCGTCAACAAAGGTTCCGGCAACCCCGCAGGCGGGCGAAACGAGGTCGCTCTCGCCTGCAGCTCCACAGGGCGCTCCGACAGGACGCCCGCCAGCCATGCGACCGCCTCGGGCGGCAGCAGGATCGACGACGGCGCCACCTCCAGATTGACGCCCAGTCCCAGCCCGCCTTGCGCCAGCGCCTCGGCCACCGCCCGACCGGTCATCGCCGCATAGGGCGCAGGTCCCCCGGCAAAATCCGCCAGCCTGTCCTCACGGTCGAAGACCAGCACAAAAGCGTGCCCCTCCACCTCGAAACAGCGCGGCGCCACGCTCTCGTCGCCCGCCTGCGGGTCGGTCTCGGCCGCCTCCTCCAGCAACACGTAAAGCTCGCTCGCCGCCAAGGTCTCGTAGAACCTCAACCGCGCCTTTGGCGCGTCCTGCTCGGCCTGCATCGCCGCATGGGCCCGGTCGAGCACCGTCATCTCAGTCATCCAGAACCTCCCGCACCTGCGCGCGCAACACCGGCAGCAGATCCGCCTCGAACCACGGGTTGCGCTTCAGCCAAGCCGTATTGCGCCAGGACGGGTGCGGCAAGGGAAAGACGCGCGGCGCATGGTCCCGCCAGGCGGCGACGGTCTCGGTCACGCCGCCTCGCGCCCCCATATGATAGCGCTGCGCATAACCGCCCACGATCACCGACAGCCTGACACTGGCCAACCTGTCCAGCACCCGCCCGTGCCATGTGCGTCCGCAGATGGCGGGCGGCGCCAGGTCCGAGCCCTTGGCATCGTATCCCGGAAAGCAGAACGCCATCGGCACGATCGCCACCCGTTCCCGGTCATAGAATTCAGCCCGATCAAGCCCCAGCCAGTCGCGCAGCCGGTCGCCCGACGGATCGTCGAACGGCACGCCCGAGGCGTGCACCCGCGCGCCCGGCGCCTGTCCTGCGATCAACAGCCGCGCGCCGGGCCGGAACCACACCACGGGGCGCGGCGCGTGCCCCGTCTCGGTCCGTGCAAAACGCTCGGCACACAGGCGACAGCCCTCGATATCCGCGATCAGGTCCGCCACCGGTCAACTGATCCTGACACCCGCATCCTTCATCGCATCCACCGCCGCCTCGAGCGAGCCGTCGTGGTCGATCGCCCGGCACAGCCCCTCGCGGACCAGCACGTCATAGCCCAGCCTCGCGGCATCCAGCGCCGAATAGCTGACGCAGAAATCCGTGGCCAGCCCCACCAGCGTCAGCTCCGATATACCGCGCTCCTGCAGATAGCCGTGCAGGCCCGTGGGCGTGCGGCGGTCATTCTCGAAAAACGCCGAATAGCTGTCGATCGTCGCGCGAAACCCCTTGCGCAGGATCAGATCGGCGCGGCGCGTGTCCAGGTCTGGGTGAAACGCAGCACCCGGACTGCCCTGCACGCAATGATCCGGCCACAGAACTTGTGGCCCATAAGACATCTCGGTCATCTCCATCGGTGCGCGCCCAGGATGGGACGACGCGAACGAGGAATGCCCCTCCGGATGCCAGTCCTGCGTCAGGATCACCGCGCCGACATCGTCCATCAGCGCGTTGATCCCCGCCACGACTCCATCGCCCCCGGGCACAGCCAGCGCGCCGCCGGGGCAGAAATCGTTCTGCATATCGATCACGATCAGGGCTTGGGTCATTGGGGCGGTCCTCCTTGTGCCGACAGGTGGTCAGACCCGCAGCCTGCGTCAATGGCGCAGGTTTGTCCACTTGCCGAACTGCGCCGCGCTTAGTACATCGCGGCCCATGTACACGATCGCCGCGCTCTATCACTTCACCCGGTTCCCCGATCCGGCCGCCTTGCAAGCCGCGCTCCTGCAGCTGTGCGAGGCCGAAGGCATCTCCGGCTCGCTCCTTCTCGCGCAGGAAGGCATCAACGGCACCATCGCCGGGCCGCGCGCCGGGATCGACGCGGTGCTGGCGCATATCCGCGCCCTGCCCGGCTGCGCCGATCTGGAGTGGAAGGAAAGCACCAGCCCCTATCAACCCTTCCGCCGCCTCAAGGTCCGGCTGAAGAAAGAGATCGTGACCATGGGCCAGCCCGACGTGGACCCGCGCGCCCGCGTCGGTCATTATGTCGATCCCGCCGACTGGAACGATCTGATCCGCGCGCACGACGTGGCGGTGATCGACACGCGCAATGATTACGAGGTGGCGATCGGCACGTTCGAAGGCGCGATCGACCCCGAAACCGCCAGCTTCCGCGATTTCCCCGCATGGTGGGAGGCCAACAAGCACCGCTTCCACAACAAGCGCATCGCGATGTTCTGCACCGGTGGTATCCGTTGCGAGAAATCCACCAACTATCTGCTCGGTCAAGGCGTCGAGGACGTGTATCACCTCAAGGGCGGCATCTTGAAATATCTCGAACAGGTGCCCGAAGCCGACAGCACATGGCGCGGCGACTGTTTCGTGTTCGACGCGCGTGTGTCGGTGGGGCATGGCCTGCGGGAAGGCCCGCATGCGCTCTGCTATGCCTGTCGCCGCCCGATCCTGCCCGACGACATGACGCGCCCCGAATATGAACACGGCGTCTCGTGCCATCACTGCGCCCATGAAACCAGTGCGGATGACAAGGCCCGCTTCCGCGAACGCCAGAAACAGATCGCTCTCGCCGAGGCCCGCGGCGAGCGCCATATCAAGATCATCCACGAAGGCTGACAAGATTTTTCGCAGAAAAATCTCCCCCCCGAAAATTCGCAGAATTTTCTAAACCCGGCGCCGTGCCTTCAGGCTGCCACCGCCACCGGCTTGCGCGGCCGCGTGCGCATCAGGATCAGCACCATGATCGCGATATTCAGCACATTCCAGACGATCCCGTTGATGAACGCCATGTGATAGCCGCCCGTCACGTCGTAGATCCAGCCCGACATCCAGCCACCCAGCGCCATGCCAAGGATTGTCGCCATCATCACGAAACCCACGCGCCGGCCAGCCTCTTGGCTGGGCATGTATTCGCGCACCACCAGCGCATAGCTTGGCACGATCCCGCCCTGTGCCAGACCAAAGATCAGGCTGACCATGTACAGCGACACAAGCCCCCCCGACGGCAGGTATAAAAACAACGCCAGGCATTGAAGCGCGGACCCGATCAGCAGCGTCATCACCCCGCCCAGACGGTCCGCCAACAGCCCCGACACCAGCCGCGAGGCCACGCCCCCCAACAGCATCAGCGACAGCATCTGCCCCCCCACCGCCGGACCATAGCCCAGATCGACGCACAGGCTCACGATATGAACCTGCGGCATCGACATCGCCACGCAGCATCCCACGCCCGCCAGCCCCAGCATCAGCATCAGAGTGCGCGGCGGGAACCCCGCCGCCTTGGCGCGCAGGCTCGATACCGCGTCGGCGCGCGCGGTGGCCGCCATCGGCACGCGGCGTCGCAGGAACATCGCCAGCGGCAGCATCGCCGTCACGGTCACCACGGCCAGCACCAGATAGACCGTGCGCCAGCCCTGCTCGGCCAGCACCCCCGACAGGATCACCGGCCAGAACGCCCCCGACAGGTAATTGCCGCTCGCGGTGATCGCCACCGCGATCCCCCGCCGCTTCAGAAACCACAGCGATACATCCGCGATCAGCGGCCCGAAACTGGCCGCCGTGCCGAAGCCGATCACGAATTGCAGCGCCGACAGGATCAGGACCGACGGGCTCAGCGCCGCCAGCCCCGTCGAGGCCGCGATCAGCACCGCCGCCGCACTCAGCGCCGCGGTGATCCCGAACCGGTCCACGATCCGCCCGATCACCAGATTGCCCAGCGCGAATCCCACCATCGTCAGCGTATAGGGCAAGGACGCATCCGCCCGGTCGATCCCGAATTCGGCCTGCACCGCGGGCATGATCACGATGATCGCCCACATGCCCACATTGCCGATCGTCGCGATCGCCAGCGAAATGGCCAGTCGCGTCCATGCATACCGGCTGTCAAGAATATCCGCATCCGTCATGGCGCGACGTTAGTCCGGCGCGCAGGCCTGCACCAGTCCGATTTGCAGGCCCGGCCCCAGCCTGCGCGCGCCCCTCGTTTCGCGGCCCGATCTCTACCGGGGCTTGGCCTCGTTTCCTGCGCGCGCTATGACCGCAGACGACACACCCGCCCCCGGAGCCCACCGATGACATCCACGCCACGCCCCGCCGATATCGCCCGCGACGTGCTCACCATCGAACGCGACGCGCTGGGCACCCTGCTGGACGCCCTGCCGCCCGCCTTCGATGCGGTGGTCGGCCTTCTGCTGACAGTTCCGGGCCGGGTGATCGTGTCGGGCATGGGCAAATCGGGCCATGTCGCCGCCAAGATCGCCGCCACCATGGCCAGCACCGGATCGCCCGCGCAATATGTCCACCCCGGCGAGGCAAGCCACGGCGATCTGGGCATGATCACCGCCCAGGACGCGGTGATCCTGATCTCGAATTCCGGCGAGACCCGGGAACTGGCCGACATCATCGCCCATACAAGGCGCTTTTCCATTCCACTGATCGGGATCACCAAACGCGCCGACAGCACGCTCGGCACCCAGTCCGATCACCTGCTCGCGCTGCCCGACGCGCCCGAAGCCTGCGCCATCGGCAT
>JALQUE010000241.1 GCA_023260815.1 Roseovarius sp. | reverse complement strand
TGCCGCGCCGCTTGTAGCGGTCAAAGATGATCAGGTCGAAATCCTCGATCTTTTCCAGAAAAAGCTCACGCGTGGGAAAGGCGATCAGGGACAGTTCGCGCACCGGCACGCCGTCCTGTTTTTCAGGGGGGCGCAGGATGGTGAAATGCACCAGATCAACCGAGCTGTCGGATTTCAGAAGGTTGCGCCATGTGCGCCCACCAGCATGCGGCTCGCCCGAGACCAGAAGAACCGACAGCCGGTCGCGCACGCCATTGATCTGCACAAGGGCGGTGTTGTTGCGGTCCGTCAACTCGCCCTCGGCGAAGGGCGTGGTGAATTGCAGAACGTTGCGCCCGCCATGCGGCAGGGTCAGCGGCAGATCGACCTCGCGGCCAAGGGGCACGTCAAAGCGCTGCGGCTCGGCGCCATCGACCGAGATATCGAGCGGCACGTTGCGGACACCTTCGGGGGCGGCACCGTCATCGGTGATGGTCAGCGTCAGGGTCACTTCCTCGCCCAGAATGGCGAAGGCCGGGGCGTTGCGTATTTCCAACCGGCGGTCCCAATCGGCGGCGCGGCCCGTATGCAGAAGATGCAGCGGCGCGGGTAGATCGGGGGCGCGGTCGATGTCATGCAGGCGCCCATCCGACAGCAGGATCGCCCCGGCGATGCGGCCACGGGGTTCCTCGGCCAGTGCCTCGGCAAGGGCGGTCATGGCTTGGGTGCCACTGTTGTCGGCGCCGTCGGGTATGGTGATGCGGCGCACCTCGGTGTTGTCGCGCGCCTCGAGCAGGGCCGCAAGGTCATCGGCGGCAGAGGTGGTCACCGAGGCTCGGTCGGCAAGTCGCTGGCTGGCGCTCTGGTCCTCGGCGATCAGGACGATATCGGTCAGTGGCTGGCGGTCTTCCTGTTGATAGACCGGCCCCATGAGCGCGCCGAGGATCACCAGCCCGGCCAGCGCCCGAAGCGGCCAGCCCGACAGCCCGCGCCAGAGTGCCAGCCCGATGCCGGCAGCCATGATCGCCGCAAGAACGGCAATCAGCCACACAGGCAAAAGCGGGTCGAAGACGATGGTCGAGGTCATTGGCCCAGCCTGTCCAGAAGTGCGGGGACATGCACCTGATCGGACTTATAGTTGCCGGTCAGCACATGCATGATGAGGTTCACCCCGAAGCGATAGGCCAGTTCACGCTGTCGTTCCCCGGCATAGCCGCGCCCGACGGGGAACAGGGGCGCGCCGCGATTGTCCATCGCCCAGGCCGCCGCCCAGTCATTGCCACCGATCACCACCGGGGTCACGTTATCGTTGAGATTGCGGAACGGCATCCCTTCGATCCGTTCGGCATCGGCAGGGGCGGCCTCGACCCAGACGGGGCGGCCGGAATGGCGGCCCGGAAAATCCTGCAACAGATAAAAGGTGCGTGTCAGGACATGATCCTCGGGGATCGGTTCAAGTGGGGGGATATCAAGGGGTTGGGCCAGCCGCTGCAGCATCTGCCCATTGGGCGAGGACGCGCCGAACCCCGCCACGTTGGCGTCGCGGGTATCAAAGAGGATCATGCCGCCGGTACGCAGATAGGCGTTGAGCTTGGCATACGCCTCTTGCGAGGGGATCGGCTGTTCGGGGGTCACGGGCCAGTAGAGGAACGGATACACCGCCAATTCATCCATTTCCAGATCGACGCCGATCGGCTCGGACGGCTCCACCGAGGTGCGGAAGAACAGCGTTTCGGACAGGCCCGCAAGACCGGCGCGCGCGGTGTCGTCCAGCCGGGGGTCGCCGGTGAGGACATGGGCAAGCACCACTTCGGAAACGGCCAGCAATTCCTTGTCCAGCGCCGATGGTGTGCCGTCCTGCGCGGTGGCGGGGCCAGTCGGCAGCATCAGGCCCGGCAGCATCACCGCCCCGAGGATCAGCGCCGCGGCACGGGCCGAAAGAAGCCGCCCCGACAGCGCCAGCGACGCCACGATATCGGCCAGCAGAACAAGGGAGGCCAACGCCAGCAACCATCCACCAAGCGGGGTTTCGGGGGCACGGGCCAGCCCCTCGACCGGGATGCGCGCGGGCCATGTCACCGGCTCGATCGAGGTCTCGGCGCGCGTGACGTTCAGGGCAAGGCGCCGATCAGGACCATCGTAGAGCCCCGGCGGCAGATCGGGGCCAAGCGCATCGGTAATCAGCCGTTCGCCCGCGACACCGGGCAAGGTACCCGCATCGCGCAACTGCCCGAAGCCATCAAGCACCTGAACCGGCTGCCATGTGGTGCCCCGCATCTCGGCCATATCCGGCAGCGCCACTGCCGAAGACACGGCCAGACGTTCCAGCATCTGAACAAACAGACCCGACAGCGGCAGCGACGACCATTCGGCGTTGGCTGTCACATGGAACAGCACCACCTGCCCCGCACCCACGCGCTTGCGGGTGACCAGCGGCGTGCCGTCGGTCAACTGGGCGATCACCCGGTCTGCAAGGGTGGGGTCAGGCTGTGCCATGACCTGCGCCGAGACGGTCACATCATCGCGTATCGTCAACCCGGCAAAGGGGCTGCCATCGGGGAACGGCGCAAGGGTCTTGGGCTCCCCCCAACTCATCGCGCCGCCGACGGTGCGGCCCCCGGCGCGCAGGCGCACCGGCAACAGCGGGCTTTCACTGTCGCGCGACACATCCGACGCGGCCAGGCGCGGACCGGCGAACCGCAAAAGCAGCCCCCCCTTGTCCAGCCAGTCCAGAAGTCCCTCTTGTTCAGCGGCGGACAGAACGGCGACATCGGCCAGCGCGATCACATCCGGGTTGGCGGGCAGGATATCCATCAGCGCGCCATCCAGAAGATCGGCCGAGGGGATCAGCGCCTGTTCCAGGTAATGCAGCTGCGACAGAAGCTCGAGCCCTTCGCGGTCTTCGCGCCCGGCGATCAGCGCAACCTCGCGGCGCTTGAGGCTGTCATCGGTCAGGCTGACGGCGCCGGCGGTGCCCTGTCCCGCGATCTCGAATCGGGTCAGACGGCCACGCAATTCGCCGGGCAACGACAACGCGCCGGAGGCCTCCACAGCCCCTTGATCGAACACGATCGGAAGGGTCGCCAGAAGACGCGGCACGCCTTGCGGATCGCGGCCATGGGCCTCGATGATGATCTCGCGCGGCGTGCCAGCGGTGGCGCGCAGCGCGCTGAGTTGCACGATACCATCCGCGATCACCGCCGGTTTCAACGCAATGATCGGTGCGGGGCTTTCATGCACGGTAACCGGGCCTCGGCGCTCCAACTCGGACAGAAGGGCATCGCGGCCCGGACGCGCCAGCCCATCCGAGAACCAGCGGGTCTCGAATGTCTGGTCGCCAAGCATCTCGAGCGCGGTCTGCATCATGGCGGGGGTGGGCGCCCAGGGATCGGGCGCCAGCCCGGATAAACGGCTGCGCCAGTCTTCTGCAGAGCGGAAGGCGACGGGTTCGGGATCGGTCAGGCGCAGGATCGCCACGGGACGCGCGTCGCGGCCCGCCTCGGACAGCAGCCCATCCAGAAGACCGGTCTGCGCTGCGTGGTCACGGGCGCTGGCCCAACTTGCATCCATCACGATCAGCAATGGGCCGCTGCGCACCGCGTCACCCGCATCACGCGGATTGAGCACCGGCCCGGCCAGACCCAGGATCACCGCGGCCACCGCCAGCATCCGCAACAGCAGCAGCCACCACGGCGTGCGATCTGTGACGGTATCGTCATCCTTCAGCCCCAGCAGAAGCGCCACGCCGGGAAACCGCCGCCGGATCGGTGCAGGCGGCACCGCGCGCAGCAGGATCCACAGGATCGGCAAGGCGGCCAGCGCCAGCAAAAGCCAGGGCGCGGTAAAGCCGATGGGGCCAAGCATCATCGCGACAGTCCCCCGTCAAAAGCGCGGTAGAGCCACAAAAGCGCCGATTGCGCGGGATCGGAGGTATGGTGCAGCCCGTATTGCCAGCCGGTGGCGGCGCAGAGCGATTGCAGCTCGGCCTTACGCTCGGCCAGTCGTTCCAGATAGCGGTCGCGCAGGTCCGACGCCTTGAGCGTTTCATGCGCCATGGTACCGCCCATACTTTCAAAGATGGTGCGGCCGCGATAGGGAAACGCCTCTTCGGCGGGGTCGAGAAGGTGCAGAACCACGCCCTGCACGCCACGATCCGCGGCGGTGGTCAGGGCCGCGCGGACGGCATCGGTGGCGCCCAGAAAATCCGAAATGAACAGCGCGCGCCCATGCGGGAGAAGGCCGTTCAGGTCGGGCGTGCCGTAATCCTCATCGCTCTCTTGCGTGAGCGCCTCGGCCAAGCGCAGGATTTGCGATTCGCCCCGGCGCGGCGGCAAGGCCTGACCGGTCAGCCCCACACGTTCGCCCGCGCGGTTGAGAAGGATCGACACCGCCAGCGCCAGAACCCGAGCACGATCCGCTTTTTCAGGAAAGTTTGCATCAGAGGAAAACCGCATCGAGGCCGCGTCATCCACCCAGATCATCACGCTTTGGGCAATTTGCCATTCCAGTTGCCGCACGAACTGCGCGTCGGATTTGCCCGAGCGGCGCCAATCGATGTCGCGTCGCGCATCGCCTGGCATCACCGGTCGATATTGCCAGAAATCATCGCCCATCCCTGCGCGCCTGCGCCCGTGCTCGCCCAGAAGGACGGTCCCGGCCAGTTGCTCGGCCCGCGCCAGAAGCGGCGGCAGCGGGGCGGCTTCGGCCTCGGAACGGGCGCGAAGATGGGCGGCATCCGTCACGCTGCGGCCTCGACCCGTGTGATCTGGGCGACGGTTTCGGCGATCAGACGTTCAAGGCTTTCGCCACGGGCGCGGGCCGCGAAATTGAGTGCCATGCGATGCGCCAGAACAGGTTGCGCCATCGCCGCGACATCATCGAGATCAGGCGCAAGACGGCCCTGCAGCATCGCCCGCGCACGCACGGTCAACATCAACGCCTGCGCCGCCCGCGGGCCGGGGCCCCATGCGACGTCCTTGCGGACGGCTTCGGGGGCGGTGGTGTCTTCGGGGCGGAAGGCGCGCACCAGATCGAGGATCGTCTCGACCACGGATTCGCCCACCGGCATGCGGCGCAGCAGCTTTTGCGCCGCGATCAGTTCGGCCGCATCGAACACCTGATGGGATGTCGCCTCTTCGGCGCCGGTGGTGGCCATCAGAATGCCGCGCTCGGTGTCGCGGTCGGGATAGGGCACGTCGATCTGCACCAGAAAGCGGTCAAGCTGCGCCTCAGGCAAAGGGTAGGTGCCTTCCTGTTCAATGGGGTTTTGTGTGGCCAGCACATGGAACGGCGCATCAAGAGGCCGATCCGCGCCCGCGACAGTGACCTGCCGTTCCTGCATCGCCTGCAGCAGGGCCGACTGGGTCCGTGGGCTGGCGCGGTTGATCTCGTCTGCCATCAACAACTGGCAGAAGATCGGGCCGGGAATGAACTTGAATGCCCGTCCGCCATCAGAGGCGGTTTCCAGCACCTCGGACCCGAGAATATCGGCAGGCATCAGATCGGGCGTGAACTGGACACGGTTTGTATTCAAGCCCATCACCGTGCTGAGGGTTTCCACCAGCCGCGTCTTGCCCAGACCGGGCAGGCCGATCAAAAGCCCGTGCCCCCCGCACAGAAGCGCCGACAGAGACAGGTCGACCACGCGCTCCTGTCCGATGAACCTTTGGGTTATCGAGGCGCGCGCCTGCGCCAGTTTGTCTTCCAGCGCTTCAATTCCGGCAAGCAGATCGGCATCATCGGTCATGGCAAAACTCCAGTCGGGACTATATCCTTCGGTAAGAGTGTATCGCGCGAAACCGAAATGGCAAAAGCAATGAGCAACGATACGATCACGACGCTGTCAGCGGAAAGTGTCGCAGCCTCGGTCCGGGCGGCGCAAGGCAAGGGTTTGCCGCCCGTTCATCAGTGGAACCCGCCCTATCGCGGTGATCTGGATATCCGCATCGCCCGCGACGGAACATGGTACCACGAGGGCGGCGCGATAAACCGGTTCGGCCTGGTCAAGCTGTTTGCGGGCATCCTGCGCCGCGAGGGTGACCGGTTTTACCTTGTCACACCCGTCGAAAAGGTTGGAATCACCGTAGACGATGCGCCGTTCGTGGCGGTGGATGTCGATATCGAGGGCTGCGGCACGCAGCAGGATCTGATTTTCGAGACCAATATCGGTGACAAGGTTGTGGCGGGCCCGGAAAATCCGATCCGGATGGAGCGTGACCCCGACACCCAAGAACCATCCCCCTACGTAATGATCCGAGACGGGCTGGAGGCGCTGATCGACCGCAAGAGCTTTTACCGGCTGGCCGAAATCGGCGAGGTTTCCGATGGTTGGTTCGGCCTGTGGTCGGGCGGCGCGTTCTTTCGCATGATCCCCGAGGCTGACCTGCCTGACCTCTGAGGCGCCGTCGGCAGGGCGACATCTGCCCTGAATGCAGAGCCGCGATTGCCAGACGCATCCGACGGCTGATAAGGTCGCCGGGTGGTTTGCGCGGTGTGTCGAGGGGCTATGGTACAGCCTGAAGCGTCGCATAACGAGAGACGGCCCGAACATGGCCTGCACCACAGGCACCACGGGCGACAGGGCGGCGCGCATGACAGGGTTTGGGCCTCACAGGACATTCAGCTACGCGGCGCAATTGCAGCTTGCGATGGTCGGGCTTGCCGCGCCTGCCGTGATCTTTGCCTGGCTGGGCTGGCAGGTTCTGGCGCAATCACAATACAGGGTCGAACGGGGTCGAATCGCCAGCGACATCTACACGGCCCTTCTGGAGTTCGACCTTGAAAAGGCCAGCCTGCGAAAATGGAGCTATCAGCAGGCGCTGGATCAGGTGGCCGATCCGGGCGAGCGGGATGCCAGTCTCATGCGGATGCGCGCCCAGATCACCCGCATCTCCGGCAAGGCCGAGCGTGCCGCGCAGCTGGACCTGGAACGCGGCAAGGTTCTGGACGAACACGCACAACGTCTTGGCCTGCTGGATTTTCTGAACGATCTGGTCGGCAAGCTGGACCGCGAGACAGCGCGGCTGCTGATGCAGGACGATGGTCAGACATGGCCGATGGCGGTGATTGACGCAGATTTCGACCAGCTGCGCGGCGTGCCTTTGGCTGATGCACTGCGCGACGCCCTGGCGGTCGAGGCCGCAGCGCTTGACCGGGAACGCGCTCGGGCCGATGACGGCCTGTCAGCGGCGCGCGGTCTGTTCGTGTCGGCGGGCAGCTTCGGAGTTGTGGCCACGTTCCTGATGGCCGTCCTTCTGGCACGCCGCCTGCGTCAGCCGCTGAAACATCTCGAAGACGGCCTCAGCGCCTATCATGAGGGGGATTTCTCGTATCGGTTCAACCGGTTCCGCGATACCGAATTCGTGACACTGGGACAGCGTTTGAACGCCATGGCCACCGAGGTCGAAGCCGCGCGTGCGCGCGGTCAGCAAAACCGCGCCGAACTGGAACGCACCGTGGCCGCGCGAACCGTGGAACTGCGGCGCACGCTTGATGAACTGGCCGCCTCGGAAGGTGCAAGGCAACAGTTGCTTGCCGATATCAGTCACGAATTGCGCACGCCCGTGACCGTGATCCGGGGCGAGGCTCAGGTTGCGTTGCGGCACAAGGCGGCGGATCCGCAGGCCTATCGCACAGCACTGGAACGGATTGTTGGCGTCACGCGACAGATGGGACACTTGATCGAGGATCTGCTGGTCCTTGTGCGCGACCCCAAGGGCCAGCCCCTTATTGCGGTGCGCGACATCGGGCTGGCCGATCTGATCGGCCCGGTGCTTGAGACAGCGCAGAGCCTTGCCCGGCAGCGCGATGTGATCCTGGACGGCCCCGATCCGCAGTGCGACATGACACTGAGGGCCGATCCCGCACGGCTAAGGCAGGTGCTTGGCTGTCTTCTGGATAACGCGCTGCGCTATTCGCATCCGGGCGGAATGGTGCGCCTGGCGGTGGCGCAAGACCCTGAAGATCGGCTGGAGATCCGGATCACCGATCAGGGCATCGGAATCGATCCCGACGATCTGGACAGGATATTCGATCGCGGTTGGCGGTCCGAGGGCGCACGAATACACCGGCCTGACGGGTTGGGGCTTGGGCTGGCCATCGCGCAGCAACTTACGCATGCGCAGGGCGGAACGCTTGAGATCAGGGGGCGGCCTGACGGGCACGGGGTCATCGCCGTTGTTGGTCTGCCTCTGGTGGGGACTGTGCCGGACGATAGGCCCGAACACGAGGAGTAGAAAGGCACATGGACATTCTGCTGATCGAGGATGACGCCCGCGTGGCCGATTTCGTGATGCGCGGCCTTCAGGCCGAAGGATATGGCGTGCAATGGGTTCGCACCGGTCGCGCCGGATTGGCGGCCGCCGAAACCTTTTCGCGCGGCTGCGTCAGTCAGCAAAGCGCGGGTGTCGTGATTCTGGATGTGCTTCTGCCGGAAATGGACGGGCTGACCCTGTGCCAGATGCTTCGGCGGCGCGGCCATCATGTGCCGGTCCTGATGCTGAGCGCGATGGGCGAAAGCCATGAACGCGTGGATGGCCTGCGGCGCGGCGCAGACGATTATCTGACAAAACCCTTCGATTTCGAGGAACTTCTGGCGCGGATCGAAGCGCTGATGCGGCGGGGACGGCACCCCGCCAAAAAGCCCACCAGCATCGGAGGTGTCACCCTGGATCGGCAATTGCCGGGACTACGCTGCGCCAGCGCCGAGATCATCCTCAGCGCACGGGAAATGGCCCTGATGGAGGTGTTGGTCGCCGCGAACGGGGCGACCGTCAGCCGTGAACGCATCCTGTCTCGGGTCTGGCAGGCGGATCGCGATCCGCTGACCAATATCGTCGATGTCTATGTCAGCCGTCTGCGCCGCAAGATCGCCCGGATCGACCCAGAGGTGACGATCACCGCCGTGCGCGGACTTGGGTACCGTATGACAGCACCCCGCCCCCAACATGCCGGGGATGTTGACATTCATGGGGACGGGGTGGTCCCGCCATGAGGCGGGATCAGTTTGCGCTGAACGGCAGCGATGAGTGATGCAGCACAATCCGCAGAGTACCTTCAGCGTCGCGCTGATAGCCCCATGTCTTGTCGACGGTCGTCACTGCACCCGTCGTGTCGGTGATGTGGACATTGCCGATGGTCTTGGCGGTGTTCCCGCTGATGAAGATGGCGGCATTGTCGATTGCCACCGCGGTCCAGCCCTTCAGGGCGAAACCGGAATCACCGGGGAAATCCTCATCATGGCCGACGAAATAGGACAGCGCACCTTCCGACGTGGTGCGGAAGGTCTGCGGCGCCGCAGCCAGCGTCGGTTTGAACAGGACCGGCCCGATATCGTAACCATAGGCTGCGTCGATCACGGCCTCGGCGGTGGCGCGCGCCTTGTCGATGCCGCCTTCGGCATAGTCGTTCGAGATCTGAACAAGCGCCTCGCCCCACGCAACCTGCGCGGCCTCGACCTCGGCCTGGGTGATGGTGGTGTCGATCATTGTGGCTTCAACGGCCAGCGCAGCGCTTGCCGAAACCGTGAAAAAGGATGCAGCAGCAACTGCCGAAACAACTGATTTCATGATGTAGTGTCCTTCTGGTTACGCACGGACCATCCGCGCGGCATGACCAACAGCTAAGGACCGAGCCTGACTGCCGCATGAGCCGAAGATGAACGAAAGATTAAAATGCGACCGGATGGCGGAGCGGCGGCTCAACGATGCCCCCGTCAGCCGATAAAATCCGGTTCACGGCATTGGGCGCTTGCAGTCTCGATCTCGATCGAGGCGTGGCGAATTCCGAAATGATCCGCCAGTTTCTGCTTGATCTGCGCCCTCAGGGCCATTGCATCGGCGCCGGGCGTCATCACCACATGGGCCTGGAACGCGTTTTCATGTTCCTGAATGCGCCACAGATGCACCGAATGCACGCCCTCTATGCCATCCATGCCGCATAGCGCGTTCGTCACCTCATCCAGTTCGGGGCTATCGGGGCTGCCAAGCATGAGCACATGGATCGCCGGGCGGATGCCTTTCGCCGCGTGCCAAAGGATGTATCCGGCGATCAGGGCCGTCACCAGCGGGTCGATCAAGCGCCAGTCATAGAGCAGGATCAGGGTTCCCGCGACGATCACCGCAAACGAGCCCATGGCATCGGCCAGATTGTGCAAAAAGGCCGCCCGGATGTTCATGCTGTCGCGCGCCATGCCATGAATCAACCATGCCGTGAGCGTGTCGATGACCAGGGCCACAGCCGCGACCACGACAACGATCCAGCCCTCGATGCCGACCGGATGTATCGCCCGCTGCACCGCCTCGGCCAGCAGAAAGATGGCGATCGCGATCAGGGTTGTGTAATTGATCAGCGCGGCCACCACCTCGGCCCGGCCATAGCCGAAAGTCATCTTGGCATCCGGCGGACGCCGTCCGATCCGCCGCGCCACAAACGCGATGACCAGCGACAGCGCATCGCCCAGATTGTGGACGGCATCGGCAACCAGCGCCAGCGACCCCGAGACGACACCCGCAACGATCTGCACCAGCGTCAGAACGATATTCACCGCCACGGCCAAAGCGACACGGCGATCGCCCGTTTGGTCGGGTATGTGGCTGTGATCATGCGGCATTACAAAACCTGCTGCCTGTATCGCGTTCAGGTCAGGACGGGTTGCGCACAACGTAGACCGAGCATTCGGCATGGGTGACCACATGGCTGGCCGTGGTGCCAAGAAGATAATCCTGCACCTTCGGGTTGGCGGCATCCATCACGATGATGTCGACCTTGCGCGTGGTGGCCAGCTTGACGATCTGCCGATGCACCGCGCCCTTGCAGACCACCGTTTCGATCTCGACTCCCTCGGCAGGATGCGAGGCAATGAATTTCTTGAGTTCATCGCCCCAATAGCGCCCGGAATCGTAGATATTCAGGTTGCGCTCGATCTCGGGGGCGACGGTTGCGACGATCAGCTTGGCACCCCGGCGCTGCGCCATTTCAACAGCTTCCTGATAGGCGTGGTATTCGAACTTCACGTGGCGAAGATTCACAGGGCAAAGGATAAGCTTGGTCTCGCGGGGCATCATGAGCCTTTCTGCAACTTGGCGTGACAAGGTTGCACGCGCTTAGATGATTCGCAAAACCGGCGCAGCACATGACCGGCGGTGCGATGCCGGGAAACGGCATGACCGGGCCTGCCGTTGCGGCAGGTTCTGCCTGATCTCTTCGCATTGTGATTAATTTCTGTGCGAACGCGCTGATAATTGCGCATAATCGAACAGTCGCTTGGCTAATGCCGTCCGGAATCAGCGCGCCCCGTGACGATCGGATTAATCTTGGGCGTCCTCGGAAGAGGTGGGGGCCAATAATGAACGACATTGAAAACTTTGACGAAATGTGGGGGCATGACGGCGCGTTGCGCCCGGCCTATCGCAAGTTTCACGACTGGTTCGGCGAAGAAAATCCGTCGAGACTGCGTGCCAAGCAACGCGAGGCCGAGGAGCTGTTCCGCCTGACCGGCATCACCTTCAACGTCTACGGACGTGCCGAGGCTGAAGAACGGCTGATCCCCTTCGACATCATCCCGCGCATCATATCCGGGGCTGAATGGCTGCGTTTGACCCGCGGAATCGAACAGCGGGTGCGCGCGATCAACGCGTTTCTGCATGACATCTATCATGGTCAGGAGATCATAAAGGCCGGGCGCATCCCCCAGGAGATGATCAGCCGCAACGACGCCTTCGTGCCTCAGATGATCGGCGTCAGCCCTCCGGGCGGGATCTATACGCATATCGTGGGTATCGATCTGGTCTGCACCGGGGCCGGGGAATTCTATGTGCTCGAGGACAACGCCCGCACGCCATCCGGTGTCAGCTACATGCTCGAGAACCGCGAGACGATGCTCCAGATGTTCCCGGAACTGTTCAGCCAGAACCGGGTTCAGCCTGTGCAGAACTATCCCACCGATCTGCGCCGGTCGCTTGCGGCCTGCGCGCCGTCGGGCGGAACAGATACGCCCGTGGTGGCGGTGCTGACGCCCGGGATTTACAATTCGGCCTATTTCGAACACGCCTTTCTGGCCGATCAGATGGGGGTCGAGCTGGTCGAAGGGAACGATCTGCGCGTGGTTGACGGGCGTGTCGCGATGCGCACCACAGGCGGCTACAAACCTGTCGATGTGCTTTATCGGCGGGTGGATGACGATTTTCTGGACCCGCTCAACTTCAACCCCGAAAGTCAGCTTGGCGTGCCCGGGATCATGGATGTCTACCGCGCCGGGGGCATCACCATCGCCAACGCGCCGGGCACCGGCATCGCCGATGACAAGGCGGTCTATTCCTACATGCCCGAAATCGTCGAGTTCTACACCGGGGAACGTCCCCTGTTGCAGAACGTGCCGACATGGCGGTGTTCGGATCCCGAACAGTTGGCGCATGTGTTGGATAACCTTGGCGATCTGGTCGTCAAGGAGGTGCACGGCTCGGGCGGTTACGGCATGCTGATCGGGCCAACCGCCACCCGCAAGGAGATCGCCGTCTTCCGCAAGAAGCTGATGGCGCGGCCCGGAAACTATATCGCGCAGCCGACGCTCAGCCTGTCCACCGTGCCAATCTTTTCGCGCACGGGACTGGTGCCGCGGCATGTCGATCTGCGGCCTTTCGTGCTGGTCAGTCCCGAGGGAATCAAGGTGACACCCGGTGGCCTGACACGCGTCGCTCTCAAGAAGGGGTCGCTGGTGGTGAACTCGTCCCAGGGCGGCGGCACCAAGGACACCTGGGTGTTGGAGGACTGACGCGCGATGCTGGGAAAAACCGCCAACGGGCTGTTCTGGATGTACCGTTATCTGGAAAGGGCCGAAAACACCGCGCGCCTGATCGAGACAGGCCAGCGCATCGCGCTGACGCGCCTGACCGATGGCGAGGGCGAATGGGTCTCGGTGCTGCAATCGGCCGGTGCGCTGGAGGCGTTTCAGGCCGAAAATGACACCGTCACCAAGGAGGCCGCAATCGACTGGCTGCTGCGCTCGCGGGCCAATCCTTCATCCGTGCTGTCCTGCATCGAAGCCGCACGGCACAACGCAAAGATGGTGCGCACCGCCCTGACCGGCGAGGTGTGGGAAGCGGTGAACGCCACCTACATGAAAACCCGCGAGGTTTTGGCCCGCAAGGTGTCGGAACGCGATCTGCCCGCCGTCCTGGGCGCGATCCGGCAACAGACGGCGCTGGTACGGGGGATGACCCACGGCACCATGCTGCGCAACGAAATCTACGATTTCGCCCGGATCGGCACCTTTCTGGAACGGGCCGACAACACCGCGCGCATCCTCGACGTCAAATATTACGTGCTGCTGCCCTCGGCCAGTTCTGTGGGCACCTCTCTGGACAATGTGCAGTGGGAAACGATCCTGCGCTCGGTCTCGGCGCGGGGGGGCTTCCGGATGGAATACGGCGCCGGCGCCGGCCCCAGAGAAATCACCGAATTTCTGGTACTCGATCGGCGGATGCCCCGCAGTCTGGCGTTCTGCGTCGGCAAGATGCGCGACAACCTGCGCTATCTTCACAAGGGCAAGCGCACACCCCTGCCCTCGCTCAAGCAGGTCGATCAACTGGAGCGGCTTTATCTGTCGCATGACATCAGCGCGGTGTTCGAATTCGGGCTACATGAATGCATTCAGCAGATTCTCGATCATCTGGGTCAGATCGCCCGGCAGATCGAAATCGACTTCCGATTCTACGAATGAGTGATCCCATGCGCCTGAAAATCCGCCATACGACCCGTTACCGGTTCGAAACGCCGGTGAAATACGGGCTGCAGCAATTGCGCAAGACGCCGAAATCCTCGCATCAGCAATCGATCCTGTCCTGGCGCACCAAGGTCGAAAACGGCCGCAAGGAACTGAGCTTCGAGGATTACCATCACAACACCACCGAACTGATCAGCTTTGCGCCCGGCGCCACCGACCTAAGCGTCATCAGCGAGGGTGAGATCGAATTGACCGATACCGGCGGGATCGTCGGCGCCCATCGCGGGCCTGCGCCCTTGTGGCTCTATCTGCGCGATACCGCCCATACACGGATCAAAACCGGGGTGCGCGGCCTTGTGCGCAGCATCGGCGCCTCGCCCGATCTTGAGGGGATGCACAGGCTGGCCGCCGGTATCCGCGAGGCCGTGACCTATGAGATCGGCGCCTCCGAGCCAAACTGGAGCGCGGAAGACGCCATCGCGGCGGAACGCGGTGTCTGTCAGGATCACACCCATATATTCCTCGCCTGCGCGCGGGACATGCAGGTGCCGGCGCGCTATGTGTCGGGGTATCTGATGCTGGACGACACCACGGCACAGGACGCCATGCATGCTTGGGCCGAGGCCCATGTGGATGGCCTTGGCTGGGTCGGCTTTGATGTGTCCAACGGAATTTCGCCGGATACGCGCTATGTGCGTGTCGCAACCGGGCTGGACTATGCCGAGGCGTCTCCGGTATCGGGAACACGGATCGGCGGCACGGGCGAAACACTCGAGGTGCAGATCGACGTGGCACAGCAGTAAAGGCCCAGTTGGATGACATATTGCGTGGGAATGGTTCTGGATCGCGGGCTGGTGTTCATGTCCGACACCCGCACCAATGCGGGCCTCGACAACATCTCGACCTTTCGCAAGATGACGGTCTGGGAACAGCCCGGCGAGCGGGTCATCACCCTGATGGCGGCGGGCAACCTTGCCACGACGCAGGCGGTGGTCAGCCTGCTGGATGAGCGCAGCAAATCGCCGGAAAACCGCGCGCCGTCGCTTCTGGCGGTGCCGTCGATGTTTCAAGCCGCGCGCATGGTGGCCGAAACCCTGCGCGAAGTGATCGAACAACATGGCGATGGCGGTCTGCGATCAGACAGCGCGTTTCACGCCACGCTCGTGATCGGCGGACAGATCGCCGGCAGCCCGCCGCGCCTGTTCATGATCTACCCCGAAGGAAATTTCATCGAATCCGGGCAGGACACACCGTTTTTCCAGATCGGCGAGACGAAATATGGCCGCCCCATCCTCGTGCGCGCCTATGATCCCGCGATGAGCTTCGAGGCGGCGATGAAACTGCTTGTCGTCAGCTTCGATTCCACGCTCAAGGCCAATCTGACGGTGGGGCCACCCTTCGATTTCCATTTCTACGAAGCCGACAGCCTGCATGTCGGACACCGGGGCCGGATCGAACCCGAAAATCCCTATTTCCAACAGGTCTCCAAAGGCTGGGGCGACGCTCTGAAAGAGGCGCTCGATATCCTGCCCGACTATCGTTTCAGCGGCTAAGCCGGATCGGTCGGGCCGGGCTCAATGCGCCTCGGCCCAGTTGGCGCCCTGGCCGGCATCCACCACCAGCGGCACGTCGATCTTGACCGCCGGATCGGCGGCGGCCTCCATGACCTCGCGGGCGGTGGCGATCAGCGTGTCTGCGGCGCCGGCCTCGACCTCGAAGATCAATTCATCATGAACCTGCAACAGCATCTTTGCGGGCATCCCTTCGATCGCGGCCGGCATTCGGATCATCGCGCGACGAATGATGTCGGCGGCGGTCCCCTGAATGGGCGCGTTGATCGCGGCCCGGCGGGCGAACCCCGCCCGCGGCCCCTTGGCGGAAATCTCGGGCGTGTGGATCTTGCGGCCAAACAGGGTCTGAACAAACCCATGCTCCTTGGCGAAGCCAACAGTGTCATCCATATAGGTCTTGATTCCGGGGAACCGCTCGAAATACCGGTCGATGAAGCCCTGCGCCTCGGACCGTGGAATCCGCAGGTTCCGGGCCAGGCCGAAACCTGAAATCCCGTAGATCACGCCAAAGTTGATCGCCTTGGCTTGCCGGCGGATGTCCGGTGTCATCTCGTCCAGCGGCACGTTGAACATCTCGGACGCGGTCATGGCATGGATGTCCTGCCCCTCGCGGAACGCCTCCTTCAGCGCCGGGATATCCGCCATATGCGCCAGGATGCGCAGTTCGATCTGGCTATAGTCCAGCGACACCAGCACATGCCCCTCGGGCGCGACAAAGGCGGTGCGGATGCGCCGCCCGTCCTCGGAGCGCACAGGGATGTTCTGCAGGTTCGGATCGTTCGATGCCAGACGCCCGGTCGTCGCCCCGGCGATGGAATAGGATGTGTGCACGCGGCCCGTGTCGGGGTTGATATGTTCCTGCAAGGCGTCGGTGTAGGTCGATTTCAGCTTGGACAATTGCCGCCAGTCCAGCACGCGGCGCGGCAGGTCGTGCTCGGTCGCCAGATCCTCCAGCACGTCGGCACCGGTGGAATACTTGCCCGCCTTGCCGCGCTTGCCGCCCTCCAGTCCCATCTTGTCGAACAGGATCTCGCCCAGCTGCGCGGGCGAGCCGACGTTGAACTTTTCCCCCGCCAGCTCATGGATCTCTTCTTCAAGCTGCGCCATCTTCTGGGCAAAGGCACCAGACATGCGCGACAGCACCTGCCGGTCCACGCAGATGCCCGTCCGTTCCATCTGCGCCAGAACCGGCACCATGGGCCGTTCCAGCCCTTCATAGACCCGGGTCACCTTGACCCGGTGCAGCTGCGGCTTGAAGATTCGCGCCAGGCGCAGCGTCACATCAGCATCCTCGGCGGCATAGCCCGTCGCCTTGTCGATCGGGACCCGGTCAAAGGTGATCTGGCTCTTGCCGGAGCCGATCATCTCCTTGATGGGAATCGGTGTGTGCGACAGGTAGCGTTCCGCCAGCGCGTCCATCCCATGCGTGTGCATGCCGGCGTTCATCGCGTAGGACATCAGCATGGTGTCGTCGATCGGCGCGATCTCTATGCCGTAGCGCGCCAGCACCTTGGCATCGTATTTCATGTTCTGGCCGATCTTCATCACCGCCGGGTCCTCCAGCAGCGGTTTCAGCGCGGCCAACGCCTGATCCATCGGGATCTGCCCCTCTGCCAGAGCGTCAGAGCCGAACAGCCCGCCCTCCGCCTCGGCGCGATGCGCCAGCGGGATGTAGCAGGCGGTCCCGGGATCGACGCAAAGCGACACGCCCACAAGATCGCAGGTCATCTCGTTCAGGCCCGTCGTTTCCGTGTCCACCGCCAGAGTGCCGCGTTCATTGGCGCGCGCGATCCATTGTTCCAGCCCCGCCATGTCCGTCACGGTCTCATACCGGGCGGGGTCGATGGCGGGCCAATCGGGGGCTTCCTCGCGCGGGTTGGCTCCCTCCGGGCTGGAGTCGGGGATCACCGGCGCCTCGACGCTCAGCCTGTCAGCGATGCGCTTGGTCAGGGTGCGGAATTCCATCTCCTTGAGAAACCCCAGGATCGCCTCCGGTTCCGGTTCACGCACCTCCAGGTCGTCAAGCGTGAAGGGCAGATCCATGTTCTCGTCCAGTTGCACCAGCCTTTTGGACAACTCGATCTGGTCGCGCTTCTCGATCAGCGTCTGGCGGCGCTTGGGCTGCTTGATCTCCTCGGCCCGGTCCAGAAGGTCCTCCAGCGACCCGTATTCGTTGATCAGCAGCGCCGCAGTCTTGATCCCGATGCCCGGCGCACCGGGAACATTGTCGACAGAATCTCCCGCCAGCGCCTGCACATCCACGACCCGTTCGGGCGGCACGCCGAATTTCTCGATCACGCCGTCCCTGTCGATGCGCTTGTTTTTCATTGGGTCCAGCATTTCGACG
>JALQUE010000176.1 GCA_023260815.1 Roseovarius sp. | reverse complement strand
GGGCATGTCATCGGTGGCCACGGGTTGCACCGCGATCTGCAGCGTCCGGGCCAGACGGGAGGCCCCTGCCTCGGGTGCGCTTTGACCGCTGTCGAGCAGCGCGCGCACCTCGCGGCTGGCGGTGCGGGTCATCTGTTCGGTCACGCCTTCGAAATGGCGCTGGATAAACACCACCGCAACCACCAGAAACAGGCTGACCACTGGCAAAAGCAGGATCAGGGCGGCCCTGCCATAAAGGCTGCGAGGGGTATATGATTTGAGCCAGTCGAAGGTCATACGTTACCCTAGACGCAGCCCGTTACCGAAGGAAGAGCCATGACGCCCCACACCGATTTCAACCCGCCCGTGGGCCATCCCGAGGATCTGGGCCGAGGAATCCGGCGCATTCTGGCGCCGAACCCTTCGGCGATGACGTTCCGGGGCACGAACACCTATCTGCTGGGTGAAACCGATCTGGCGGTGATCGATCCCGGCCCCGAGAGTGCGGCACATCTGGAGGCGATTCTCGGTGCGATTGGCGATGGCCAGCGGATCAGCCATATTCTGGTGACCCATGCGCATCTTGACCACGCGCCGCTGGCCCGGGCGCTGGCCGAGCGGACCGGCGCCCCGGTGCTGGCCTATGGCGACGCACGCGCCGGGCGCAGCGACGCGATGCAACGGGTGGCGGCGGCCGGGCTGAGCGATGGCGGAGAGGGTCTTGACCTTGCGTTCCGACCGGATCAGTGCCTGCAGGACGGCGAGCGCGTGCAGGGCGAGGGCTGGTGCCTGACGGCCCATTGGACACCGGGGCATCTGGGCAATCACATGTGCTTTTCCGCGCGCGGGGCGGTCTTTACCGGCGATCTGGTGATGGGCTGGGCCAGTTCGTTGGTATCGCCGCCGGATGGGGATCTGACGGATTTCATGGCCTCCTGCGCCCGGCTCCGCGCCCTGCCCGCAGAGGTCTATCATGCCGGGCACGGCGCCCCGATCGACACACCACTGGCGCGGCTGGACTGGTTGATTGCGCATCGCCAGTCGCGGGAAGCGGCCATCGTCGCGCATCTGACACGCGGCCCCAACGACGCCGAAACGCTGGCGCGGCAAATATACACCGACACACCCGTGGCGTTGCTACCAGCCGCCACACGCAACGTTCTTGCCCATCTTATTGATCTTCAAGGAAAAAGCATGGTTCGTCCACTTGATGAGCTGTCCGCGAACGCCCGGTTCGACCTGCTGTAAATATTCACAGGGCCAGGGTCGCATTTTTTGTGACAATCCCTCTGGACGTCCCCAGAAGCTATTGTTATATCGCTCCCGGTGTTCCGGCGTAGCTCAGCGGTAGAGCAGTTGACTGTTAATCAATTGGTCGTAGGTTCGATCCCTACCGCCGGAGCCAAAATCTCAAATAATATCGACGCTTTGCGTTTCAAAGAGGCATTGGTTGCGAGTGACCACTCTAGTCACGGAAGCACTGCAAAAGCACGGTGAGCGTGCATTTCGAATTGCATGAAGGCCACACTGTATCCGCGATCGTGTAGGGTCCCGATTATCATTACAGGCGCATACGGACCACTCCTGCGGTTCGCCAGTCATTCGGGATGCTGCGTTACAGCCCATCGAAGTGGCCATTCGTGCATCTTGCAGCATTTTCCGGGGTCTTGCGGCGTCAGAATGTCCGGTGAGCGGGACGAAGCGGACTTTCAATATCCAAAATGAAGGACAGGAAACGGATCAAGCCAGCTTTCTCAGCGTATCCAGATTGCATATGGTGGCGTAGCCCATAGAGCGTTTGATACCGGGCAACAGTGCGGCACCATTCATTGCAAAACCTATCTCGATCAAGCCCGCTTCGCCGTATGCGCTTATGATCTTTTCTCGCGCGTCTGCCGCATCAATGTGTTGTGCAGTTACGGCATCGGCGAGTTCGGCCACTGCTCTCAGACTATCCGGCAAGTCGGTATAGTTCGATTTCAGAACCGCAGTAATGATCTCCCGTGACACACCGGCAGCTTGTGCAAGGTTGATCTCAGCTTCGACACAAGTACCGCAGTCGGCACTGATTGCGCCACGGAGACGTGCGGTATGATAAGCTTCGGGCGGCAAATTCCTATTGGGGTCAAGGAACCCAAAAATCTTGCCGTACCGCATCATCAGCCCGATGTTGGTTTGGGAAATTTTACGTGCGTAATCCAGCTCAACGCCTATACGGGTCTCGGCTCTCGCAACAATCTGAGCCGCAACCCATTTGAACATACCGCTACACTTTCTACTTCTGACGTATCGTCAAGCGGACCTTAGCCGCATCGCAGAAGTCCTGTAAACTGGGCTCAGGAGCAGCCTTCCGCAACGCAGCATCATTGCTATGATGTCTTGTCGACGTTGGTTTGTCGATGTGGGAACGCGTCGTGGATCAGCGCGTTTGGCGATGTGATCATCGACTGTAGCAGGGGCAATCGACAGGTGCCTGCAGATCGGATCGGCCCGTGATCACCCCGGTGATCTTCTTTGGACTGGATCATCGTCTCAGTGGGCGGTCGCGCTCCGCCTGGGCAAAATATGCGGATGGCTTGCGCAGGATCTCATTGGCCTGCTTCAGTTCGCGCAGTTCGCGCAGTTCGCGTTCCAAGACCTTCATCTTCGCGGCATGATCGGTCGTGAGGCCGCCGCGCTGGCCGGTATCAATCACGACCTTCTTGACCCATTCATTTAAAGCGTGTCGCGAAAACCTGCATCACAGATTTTCGCGAAAGGCAGTGCTCCGTTCAATCGTTGCACGCGTTCCGCC
>JALQUE010000166.1 GCA_023260815.1 Roseovarius sp. | reverse complement strand
TCTTGAGATGGCGCACCGAGGCCGCCGCCCCAGCGGCAACGGCCGGCGGGAGCGATGTCGTGAAGATGAAGCCCGGCGCGTAAGATCTTATCGCATCGCACATTTTCGCGCTGGAGGCAATGTAGCCGCCCATCACGCCATAGGCCTTGGCCAGCGTCCCGTTAATGATGTCGATGCGGTGCATCAGGCGGTCCCGTTCGGCCACGCCCGCGCCGCGCGGGCCATACATGCCCACCGCGTGCACCTCGTCGATATAGGTCAGCGCGCCAAACTCGTCGGCCAGATCGCAGATCGCCTCGATCGGGCCGAAATCGCCATCCATCGAGTAGACCGATTCGAAGGCGATCAGCTTGGGCACCGACGGATCGTCGGCTGCGAGCAATTCGCGCAGGTGGTCCATGTCGTTGTGGCGGAAAATGCGCTTGGCCCCGCCATTGCGGCGCACGCCCTCGATCATCGAGGCATGGTTCAGCGCGTCGGAATAGATGATCAGGCCGGGGAACAATTTGGGCAGCGTGCTGAGGGTCGCGTCATTGGCGATATAGGCCGAGGTGAACAGCAGCGCCGCTTCCTTGCCATGCAGATCCGCCAGTTCGGCCTCGAGCCGCTTGTGATAGACCGTCGTGCCGGAAATGTTGCGCGTCCCCCCAGAGCCTGCGCCGGTGGCGTCCAACGCCTCGTGCATCGCCGACAGGACCGCCGGGTGCTGACCCATGCCCAGATAATCGTTGCCACACCAGACGGTGATCGGCTGCTCGGTCCCGTCGGGACGGCGCCACGTGGCATGCGGGAACTGGCCGTTGCGGCGCTCGATGTCGATGAAGGTCCGGTAGCGGCCTTCCTGATGCAGGCGGTCAAGGGCCGCATCGAGATAAAGATCGCGGCCACGCTGGCAGCCAAGGCAGCCGGAACAGTTCGAGCGGGGGGGTGTCAGTGTCTGTGTCATGCCGGCCTTCCTGCAAGATTCGTGCGGATCCATTGATGTGCAGTCAGGCTAAGGGCGATGCGCCACGGGACACAGATGACAAGGTCCAAGCGAAACTCATACCAAGGTCCAAGGCAGGTTCGGCACCCTGCCCGAGGGAGCGGCCAACGATACGGTCAAACACGCAAGCGACCCTGCGCGCGAAAGCGGCAGGGCCAGGCGTGCCGGACACCCGGCAAAAGAGCGTTATGGAAAAAGGGGCGCGGCGCGTCCGTCGATGCCTGAGACGCCATCACGGACGCGCCGCTGAATGGTCGGGCTTTAGGGAACCATGACCAGACCATTCAGAGACGGGGGCGCCGGGCGGCCACCCCCGAAAACCGGGATCAGACCCCGAGACGCTGTGCTTCCAGAACCACCTCGAGGCGGTTGGCGGCACCAAACTTGTCCTTGAGAGAGCCGACATAATGCTTGACGGTTTTCTCGCTGATGTTGAGTTCGACCGAGATCTGACCGTTGGTCATGCCCTGCATCAGATGGCGCACCACCTGGCTTTCGCGGGCGGTCAGGCGGAGGCGTTCGGCCTCTTTGCGCTTGGCTTCGGCCTGACGCAGCTTGGCGAAGATATCCATCGCCATGTCGGGCTGCACGTAGTTGTCGCCATTCATGACGCGGCGCACCGCCATGCACAGATCGGCCAATTCGCTGGTGTAGGTCAGGATGCCGGATGCCCCTGCATCCAGAGCCTCGACGGCGGTGTCGATGCCTTTTTCCGAGCAGTACGCCAGGATGCGCATGGTCTCGCTGGATTTGCGAAACGCCCGGAGGGTCTTCATCGGTTGATCCAAAGATCCCAGATCCACGATCACGACATCGATCTTGTCGCGGGCGCAAGTGTCGAGAACCTCGGGTGTGAAGGCGGCAGCACACTGCAAGTCAAAGGACTCGCAAGACGATATCAAATGTTCGAAACCGGCACGCGTAAAGGCGTGATCGCAAATCACAATCGTTCTATACATATCTCATCCCCATAAGTTCGGCGCGCCCGCAGCAGCAGCATCTGCGCGCCCGTTCCCATGTCAGGTTGGTTCCCGTTTTTCCCCCAACGGAATCTGCAGAACCCTTGTCCCATCGAAAGTGCCCCATGCCGAGCTATCTTTGGAAAGTGGCGAATCTTTAGTGGCATAACGCAGGGCGATTTCAGCCAGAATCACAGGGCCGTCGGCCGGCGCAAGGTCAAGGGATGACGGACCCGTGCGCCCAGGACATATCAGACTAAAGTCCTGAAAATGCAGGTAAATTCATACTGCGACAGATTGGGCCGACTTGATCTGGATCAAAGTCCGCAGGTGACGTTCCGTGGCAGCCTGAATGCCTGTGTCGATATCCCCCGGCATGGCCACTGTATCCTATGGTCGGTCAGGATATAGGACTTTGGTCCCGGTCCCGCAGCGCCGCCACATCGCGCATTCCCCCCGGTACGTCAGTATCGGGCAATCATGATTCTATGACCAATGAAGACTCAGGCGCCATATCCCCAAGGCAGCAGGACAGGGTCACAGCGCGTTGTCCCGCCCGCCCCCCGCGGCCTTGACTGGCGCGGGAGGCGGACGGGACGAGGATCGGGTCGCCAGCGAGGCGACAGAAGCCCATCAGCCGAAGAGAAACTCGTCGAAGAAGGGCTGCTGTTCGGGTTGCGCGGTGCCGGTGGCGAAGTCGGTTGCGAGGTCATAGACATCCGCACCGATCGTCGCACCGACGCTCAACCCGTCAAGATTGCCATCGCTGAAGTGAATGCCGCCATAGATCCGCGAGAAGCCCGCGTCGGACGCGGCCTGCGAGAACGTGTCCCATTCGAAGAGGTATGTCTGGGTCGGCAGCGCGGCATCGAAGGCGCTGGTGCCCGGAGCGACGGTGACTTGGGCATCGAAGCGATCAGAGCCGGTGAAGGCGGCAAGCACCGCAGAACCGGCGCCCGAGAACGTGCTGTGACCCGACGTGTATTCGGCGAAGGGGGGCGATTGTTCCCCGCCGGGCAACTGGTAGGTGATGAAGTTCTCGGCCAGGATCGTGCGGGTGCCAAGGCTGTTGCCGGTATCGGGGTCGATACCGCCAAACGCCTGAATCACATATCCGGTCTCACCCGTCAGCTCGTCCACGCCCGGCTCGCCGATCAGGCCGAGCTTGCCCAGGTCGCGGATCACGGTGACCGGGCGGGCATAGTCGAAATGCACCTTGGCGTCCCAGGTCGCGATGGCAGCGTCGTTCATGGCGTTGCCCATGGTCATGAACAGCTGAGCATCCGAGGCCGCGTCATGGCCGTCGCGCTGCGATACATATTGCGCCAGCGTCATCCATGCGCCGGGCGGGTAGCTGCTGCCGGGGCCGTCCTCCCAGAATTCGGCGATCAACTTCTGATCTTCGGTCAGGGTCGCGCTGGTCTGAACGAGGGCTTCGGCCTGCGAGATAAAGGTCAGGTTGATGACCGGACCGATCAGCGCCTTGTCCACGGGGATGGTATCGCCGGCTTGCCACGCCTGTCCGTCAAGCACGACAGGCGCCGAAAGGGTGATCGTGCCGGCATCGAAATTCAGCACCGCGTCCTGCTGATCGGCGATGAAGAACGGTTCTGGCCCCTCGGGGCGGGTCAGGGCGGTGTCGGTGGCGCCGGTCGGTGTTTCGGGGAGGGCGAAACCTTCGGCAAGGCTGCGTTCAGGGGTCAGGAAGGTTTGCAGGGCGTCGGGGTCGGGCGCGAGTGCGCCCTGCTTTTCGGGTG
>JALQUE010000220.1 GCA_023260815.1 Roseovarius sp. | reverse complement strand
ATCCCCGACCTGACCGGCCGCCCCGACGAGATCGGGCGCCTGTCCTCGGCCATGCGCGGCATGGTGACCGCGCTCTACGACCGGATCGACGCGAACGAACAATTTGCCGCCGATGTCGCGCATGAGATCAAGAACCCGCTGGCCAGCCTGCGCTCGGCGGTGGGCACGATGCGGGTGGCCAAGCGCCCGGACCAGCGCGAAAAGCTGCTTGAGGTGATCGAGCATGACGTGCGCCGTCTGGACCGCTTGGTCAGCGACATCTCGAACGCGTCACGGCTGGACAGTGAGCTGGTCAAGGAAGAACAGGAGGCGTTCGACCTGCTGGGCATGTTGCGCAATCTGGGCGACTACCTGGGGGAAGAGGCGCACAAGAAGGGCGTCGAGTTCATCACCGATTTCCCCAACGAGCCGATTGTTTTCGTCGGGTTGGAGGGGCGTTTGGCGCAGGTCTTCGTTAATCTGATCACCAACGCGATCAGCTTTTGCGAGGATGGCGACGCGATCCGTCTGTGGGTGCGCAAGCGTGACAACCGGGTTCTGGTGGTGGTCGAGGATACCGGCCCCGGCATTCCCGATCAGGCGCTGACCAAGATCTTCAAGCGGTTCTATTCGCAGCGCGCGGAAAACGATTTCGGCAATAATTCGGGGTTGGGGCTGTCGATCTCGAAGCAGATCGTCGAGGCGCATGACGGTGTGATCTGGGCCGAGAATATCCGACCGACCGATGCCGACCCCACCTCGGATCCGCTGGGCGCGCGCTTTGTCGTGGGCCTGCCGGTCTGAGCCCATGACTGTGGGGCAGGACGGCGCGGCGCGACCCGAAGGGCAAGGACCAACCGATGAAACCTGCCTGCACGCCACGGTGATTGGCGTCGAGGGGCGCGCGGCGCTGATCCGGGGCGCGTCGGGCAGCGGGAAATCGGGCCTTGCCCTGCAAATGATCGCTCTGGGTGCGGGGCTTGTGGCCGATGACCGTGCGGTGATCCGGCGCGATGGCGCAGGGCTGATCGCGGATGCGCCCGACACGATCCGGGGGCGGATCGAGGCACGCGGTGTGGGGCTGCTGCGATGTCCTGCCAATGGCCCGATGCAGGTGGTGTTGATCGTCGATCTGGATCATGAGGAAGAGGCCCGGCTGCCCCCGATCAGATACGAGGCGCTGTTGGGTGTGACGCTGCCGGTGATCAGAAAAAACGCCGGTGCCCATTTTCCCGCGGCGATGATGACATATCTACGGCATGGACGCAGCGACTGAACGGACCAGAGGCCAATGCCCGACCCGGCAGATATCATCCCCTCCCGGCTTGTGCTGGTGACCGGCCCGTCGGGGGCCGGGCGCAGCACGGCAATCCGTGCGCTTGAGGATATGGGCTATGAGGCGATCGACAATCTGCCGCTGTCGCTGTTGCCCCGGCTGATGCCGGGGGATGCGCCGGGAAAGCCCCTGGCGCTGGGCATCGACGCGCGCAACCGCGATTTTTCGACCACGGCGCTGATCGAGGCGGTGGACAGGATGGAAGCGCCGGGTGGCACGCCGGTGCAGCTGCTTTATGTGGATTGCGATGCCGAGGTGCTGCTGCGCCGGTTTTCGGAAACCCGTCGGCGCCATCCGCTGGCGCCTGCGGAAAGCCCCGGGGTGGGCATCGCGCGGGAGTTCGATCTGCTCAAGCCGATCCGGGCCAGGGCCGACATCCTGATCGACACGTCCGAGTTGTCGCCGCATGACCTGCGGGCGGAGCTGGAGCAATGGTTTGCGCCGCAAGGGCAAAGCCGGCTGGCCGTGTCGGTGCATTCGTTTTCCTACAAGCGTGGGGTGCCGAGGGGGCTGGACATGGTTCTGGATTGCCGGTTCCTGCGCAATCCCTATTGGGATGAGGCGCTGCGGGCGCTGGACGGTCGGGATGCGCGGGTGTCGGGATATGTGGCGCAGGACGCGCGGTTTGCGGCGTTTCGCGATAAGGTGGTGGATCTGGCGCAGTTGCTTTTGCCGGCCTACGAGGCCGAGGGAAAGGCCTATCTGGCGATCGGATTTGGCTGCACGGGTGGGCAGCATCGCAGCGTCACGATGGCAGAAACTTTGGCCGCGGCCCTTGCGAAGGGCGGCTGGCCGGTGTCAATAAGGCATCGCGAACTGGAACGGCGGGGGACCACAGAGGCTCCGCGCATCGGGGCCGGTGCGCAGGCCGACGGCAATCCGGGCGGTGAACAGGGAGAGAGACTGCGTTGATCGGTATCGTGATCGTGGCGCATGGCGGCCTTGCCCGGGAGTATCTGCGGGCAATCGAGCATGTCGTGGGCACACAGACCGGCATTCTGGCGATCACGATGGAGGATGACAGCGATCGTGCCGACAAGCAGGCCGAAATCTGCGCCGCCGCCGATGCGGTGGATAGCGGGGACGGTGTTCTGATCGTGACGGATCTGTTCGGGGGGTCACCGTCGAACCTGTCGCTGAAGGCCTGTCAGCCGTCGGATCGGCG
>JALQUE010000084.1 GCA_023260815.1 Roseovarius sp. | reverse complement strand
GGGAACCTCAGGAAATGAAATGGGTAACACGGCCGTGATGTTCAAGACGGGTTTCGCAAAACCGCATGAAATCCCTGGCGCCCGCCTGTCGCATCAGCCGCGCTGTTTCGGCTTAAGCAATGTCTTGGGGCGCATCGCCTCGGCAGCCTTGAACAGTCCGAACGTCTGGTTCACGTAATTCACCACGCCCGACAGCTTTTCCATATACGCCTCCAGTTCGGGGGTGCGGTCCGCCTCGACCATCTGGATCGGGCGTTCGGGGCCGGATCCCTCGAACTGGCAGTAAAACAACGGCTCGCCACGGCGCAGCACGATATCCTTGCTCGGATCGTGCCATTCAAACGCCCACATCAAGGGGCGCGGCCAGATGTTGATTGGAAAGCGCCCGCCAAAGATCGTGCCGGGCAACGGATCGGGGCGGTAATGCGCAAACGGCCCAAGCTGCGTCAGATACAGTGTCTCATCCGCGATAAAACAATAAGGCAGCAGGATTTGAACGGTCGGCCTGTCCGGATAGCGCCATTCGCTTTCGTTCACCAACTTGATGACATCCGCCAGCTTGTTGCGCCGCATCGTCGCCGAAGCCCCCGCGCGATTGACAAGCACCGCCTGACCCTCGGCGGTCCGGTCAAACCCGATATGAAGGTCGAACGGGCAATTCACCACGAAATAGCGGCTTTCCATCTGGATCACGCTTGGACAACGCGACGCCGATTTGGCATGGCCGATATTGGTCTGCCGCGAGGTCAACCGCTGAGGCGGATCATACAGCACGCCGGCCTTGTCGGACGTCAAAAACCAGCCGACCCGAACAGGGCCACTGTCAGGGCCACCGTCGGGGCCAGCGCCCTCATGATCCAAGGTGATGTTGATCTGCATAAAATGCCCGTACCGTTACCGAACGCCACAATGGCAACTCGTGACGTGCCGGTCAACTCGCAGGTGGTGCACTCCCGTCATCTCGGCGCCACTGGTGGGGCGCGACAATTCTATCGCTGGAAAAATGCCGAAATGTGCTATTTTGCTTACGGTAATGAGTGACGTGTCATGCATATAATCGACATAAAGGTATTGGGGCTGACGCATCTGCCCGATCTAGGCCTCTATCAGGCGACCCTGATGCTCCTGACCGAAGGGGGCGGGTTTCGGCTTGCCGTGTCGGCTGGCCTGCACCGTCACGCCGAACGCCATCAGATCCTCCAAGGTCTGCTTGACAGCGCGATCCAGCAACTTCGCGCGCTGCCGCAGTACCGCCGGGGCCGCCGGGATATCACCGTCAGCGCCAACGCCCTCGCCTCGGAACTGGCCGCGATCTGAGGCGTGCCATGCGGGCTTGACGCCGCCGCGCGCTACCGCGACAAGGTCCACCAATCCCCGGCCCCGCCACATGCCAAAGGCAGCACCCCATGTCCGATGACCGCCTGATTGTCGCCCTCGATGTTCCCAACGCGCTTGATGCGCTGTCGCTGACGGCCCGTCTGGGCGATGCCGTGTCGTTCTACAAGATCGGCCTCGGCATGTTGACAGGCGGCGGGCTGGCGGTGGCCAACGAGCTCAAGCAGGAACACGGCAAGCGCATCTTTCTGGATCTCAAGCTGTTCGACATCGGCGCCACCGTGGAAAAGGCCGTGCGCGGGCTTGTGCAGTACGATCTGGATTTCCTCACCGTGCATGGCGATCCCCATGTGGTGCGCGCCGCCTGCGAAGGCGCATCGGGCAGCAGCACCAAGATCCTTGCCGTCACGATCCTGACCTCTCTGGACCGGGCCGATCTGGATGCCAGCCTGATCCGTCCCGGCGCAGTGCCCGATCTGGTGGCCGAACGTGCCGCCCGCGCATTCGAGGCGGGGGCACATGGCGTGATCGCCTCGCCGCAGGAAGCCTCCATGATTCGCGCCCTGCCCGAAGCGGCGGGCCGGCTGATCGTCACGCCGGGGGTGCGTCCCGCCGGATCGGCTCTCGGCGATCAGAAACGCGTGGCCACCCCGGCACAGGCCATCGCCGACGGTGCCGATCATATCGTCGTGGGGCGCCCGATCTGGGCCGCGCCCGATCCCGTGCAGGCCGCGCGCGCCATCCTGTCGGAACTCGCGGGCTGATTTTCGGACGGAATTGGCGTACAAAGCGTACAATCCGCACACCACCCCGAGGCCAAGATGCCAGCCCTCTGCCGCGATTGCCTGACCCGGTTCGACACCGGCCCGCGCTGCCCCGCCTGTCGCAGCCCCCGTGTGGCATCGCACCCGGAACTTTTCGATCTGTCGATCGCGCATATGGATTGCGACGCCTTCTATGCCAGCGTCGAGAAACGCGACAACCCCAGCCTTGCCGACAAACCCGTCATCATCGGCGGAGGGCGACGCGGTGTCGTGTCAACCGCTTGTTATATCGCACGAATTCGCGGTGTCCGCTCGGCCATGCCGATGTTCAAGGCGCTGGCCTTATGTCCTGATGCGGTGGTTCTGAAACCCCGGATGGACCTGTATGTTCAGGTCTCCCGCCAGATCCGCGCGATGATGGAAGACCTCACCCCGGCGGTGGAACCCCTGTCGCTGGACGAGGCGTTTCTCGATCTGACAGGCACCGCCCGCCTGCACGGCGCTCCGCCCGCGGTGATGCTGGCCGGTCTGGTCCGGCGGATGCGCTCCGAACTTGGCATCACCGGGTCTATCGGCTTGTCGCACAACAAGTTTCTGGCCAAGGTCGCATCCGATCTGGACAAACCGCATGGCTTTGCCGTGATCGGCGCCGGCGAAACCGACGATTTCCTGCGCGACAAGCCCGTTGGTCTGATTTGGGGCGTGGGTCAGGCCACCCGCACCGCGCTCGATGCGGCGGGCATCCGCACCTTTGCCGATCTGCTCAGATGGGACCGTCAGGATCTGATCGCGCGCTTCGGCTCGATGGGAAATCGGCTGTGGCATCTGGCGCGCGGACAGGACACGCGGCGCGTCTCGGCCAATGCGCCGGTCAAGTCGATCTCGAACGAAACGACCTTTTCCGAAGACACCGGCGCCACCGACATTCTGGATGGTCACCTGTGGCGGCTGGCCGAAAAAGTCGCCGACCGCGCCAAGGCCAAACGCATCGCAGGCCGCGTCGTCACCCTCAAGCTCAAGCGCGCCGATCATGCAGGGCTGACCCGGCGCATCGCCCTGCGCGACGCCACGCAATTGGCCGACACGATCTACCGCACAGCCCGCGCGCTGCTTGATCAGGTTGAAGGACAGGCCCCCTACCGTCTGATCGGTGTGGGCCTTTCAGATCTGGTGCCCGAACAAAGCGCCGACCTGTCCGGTGATCTGCTCGATCCGCAAGCCGCCCGTCGCAGCGAGGCCGAGCGTGCAACCGACCTCATCCGCGCCCGGTTTGGCCCCGGCGCGATCCTCAAGGGACGTTCGCTCAGGTAGATCAGGCTTCGGTCACTCGGCCGCCAGCGGCTGTTCGGCGGCGCGTCCGATCCGGGCGATGTCCGCGATCACCCCATCCAGAAGCTGGCGAAACACCTCGAAATGACCGTTCGGGCGAATAAGCCGCTCGTTCATGTAAAGCGCGCGGTCAATCTCGATCTGCACCGCGTGACGCCCCCGTGTCGGGCGCCCGTAATGCTGCGTGACATAGGCGCCCGCGAAGGGCGTGTTGCGCGTCACCACAAGGCCCGCCGCGGTGAACGCCTCTTCGATGCGGTCGACGATCTCGGGCGCCGAAGCCGCGCCGAACCGGTCGCCCAGCACCACCTCGGGCCGGCGCACGCCGGTCCGCGCCACCGCATCCATCGCCTCATGCGGCATCGAATGACAATCGATCAGGATCGCCTGCCCGAACATCACATGCGCCTGCGACAACTGCGTTTCCAGCGCCTCGTGATAGGGACGCCAATAGGTTTCGATCCGCCGCTGTGCCTCGGCCAGGGTGATCTTGCCGGAATAGATCGCCTGCCCGTTGGCCACCACACGCGGAATCACCCCCAACCCCGAGGCGATGCGCGGATTGTGCCCCGACCGCCGCACCCCTTCGATCAGCGCGGGATCAAGCTCGTCTTCGCTGCGGTTGAGATCGACAAAGGCGCGCGGCGCCCCGGCGCGGATCAACGGCGCGCCATGGCGCGGTGCGCTTTCGAACAGCTGGTCGACAAAGGCATCTTCCGAACTGCGCACCGACTGCTCGTTCAGCGCGGTGCGCCGCA
>JALQUE010000062.1 GCA_023260815.1 Roseovarius sp. | reverse complement strand
GTGACGGCGGCGGTGTGCCGGGCGGCATCGGTGGCGGCGTGGCCCCGGATGGCGGCGTGGTCCCAGGCGGCGGCGGCGATGTGCCAGGCGGCGGCGGCGATGTGCCGGGCGGCGGCGGCGATGTGCCAGGCGGAGGCGGTGATCTGCCAGGCGGCGGCCCGTCCGCGCGCATTGAGCCGACGGTCAACGAACAAGGTCTGATCTCGATCGGCGGTGACGGGGCGGAAAACGGCTCGATCACAATCACGGGGCGTGCCGAACCCGGATCGACAGTGGCGGTTGAGATCGGCGGCAAGACAGTTAACACAACCGCCAAGCGCGACGGCACATGGGAAACGGTCTTCCAAGGCCCTGATTTCCCGCCGGATGGCGGGCACGGCGTCACCGTCACCGTGATCGAACCCGACGACACCGGAACCATCCTTCAAGGCCCGGTTGTCACGATCGATACAACGCCCCCCGACGCCGAGGTTACCCAAGGTGTCATGTCGGCAAATCATGTGGTCAACCATGACGATTATCGCGATGGCGTCGATATTTCAGGCACCGGAGAGGTGGGCGCCACGATCAAGGTGACCATCGGCACCGCAACGGAAACCACCACAGTCGACGACAACGGCGACTGGATGGTGACCTTCCAGCCCGGTGACCTGCCGGATGGCGACTATGACGAACTGGTCACCATCGTCGCCTCGGACACGGCGGGCAACACGACCACCCTCACCGAAACGATCTCGATCGACACGATTCATCCCGAACTGACGATCAACGCCAATGCCGTCGGCATCAACGGCGTGCTGAACGGCGATGTCGCCCGCAACGAAGGTCTGGTGATCACCGGCACCGCCGAGCGTGGCACACAGGTGACGGTGTCGATCCACGGCCAGACACAGCTGGTGTCCACCGGCACGAACGGCCAGTGGCGGGCCGAGTTCGATCCCTTTGCGCTGCCTGATACGCAGTTCGATGCGACCATCACCGCGATCACGCAAGACGCCGCAGGCAATATCAGCCGCGCCTCCGAGACGATCCGCGTCGACATGGAAGTGCGTGACTTGACCCAATGGGGGACGATTGGCGGCGATGACGGTGTCATCAGCCAGTCCGAGATCGGCGGAGGCTTTGCCCTGAACGGCACGGTGGAACCCGGCTCGACATCGGTTGTCCTGCGGTTCATGGGCGCCGTCGTCAATGCCGATCTGGATGCAAACGGCGACTGGACGGCTGAATTTTCAGGGTCTCAGATCCCGCCGGGCACCTATCAGCGTGACGTCACGATCACCGCGACTGATGCCGCGGACAACCAGCGGTCCATATCGCGCAGTATCTCGGTCGATACCGAGGCGGGCACCTTGACCCTGAACGGCGACGCCATCGGGTATCAGGGCATCATCAACGCAACCACCTATCAAAACGGCGTCATCGTCTCGGGGACTGCGGATCCCTTTGCCAATGTGGTCGTGGATCTGGACGGGGTGGAATTCACTGTGCGCGCCAACAGCGTGGGTGTCTGGCAGCAACGCTATGACATGCAGGACCTGACACCGGGCCTGCACAATCCGGTCGTGTCGGCAACGATCACCGATCCCTACGGCAACAGCGATACCGTCAGCCGCACCCTGCTTGTCGATACCCGCGTGGATGATCTGCAACTGACGCCGCCACAATTCGCCACCACCAGTGATGGTCGCAACGTTCTGAACTCCGACATCGTGCGGTCCGGTTTCGACATCACCGGCACGATCGAGCCGCGATCGATCGTCTGGGTGGATATCGACGGTGTCAGCCGGCAGGCACTGGTGGATGGCCAAGGCAACTGGACGGCGCGGTTCGGGCCGAATTCGATCCCCTCTGGCCAGCGCAACGCGACGCTGACCGTGTCGGTCGAAGATCCGGTTGGCAACATCACTGAACTGCCCGAGACGATCTTCATCGACACCGTGGTTCTGGACGTGGCACAGGGGGCGACGACCGGCGCGATCAACGGCGTGGCCAATATCGCCGCCGCGCAGGGCGGGTTGGAAATGACCGGCACAGCCGAGGCCAATTCCCAACTCCGGATCCAGATTTTCGGCCGGACCTATCGCGCCTCCAGCGACGCCAATGGCGAGTGGACGCTGACCATCCCGCAAGATCACGTGCCCCGCACGGATACGACGGCGCAAGCCACGATCACGGTCACCGATCCCGCCGGCAACGTCGAAACCATCCCCGGATCGATCACGCTCGATACGGTGGCCCCCGGAGAAGCCGAAATCGTGGGATATTTCCGGCAGGGCGGCGGCTATCGCTATATCACCACCGAAACAGGCGACGATCCCGTCTCGGTGCATAAGGTCGGGGCCGATGCCTCGGTCAGCGAAATGGCGCTCTATGAGAATGAAAAGGACTTCCTCGGCGAGACGGATTATGTCTTCCTCAATCAGTCGGGCCAGGTTCAATCGATCCCCGATGGCTCGCATCTGGTGGTCACGACGACAGATGCCGCGCAAAACACCTCCAGCACATATCTGGTGCTGGACGAGGTCAATACCTCGACCGTGGACTTGTCCAATCCCAATCTGGCGGACTTCCAGATCGACACCGTCGATCTTCGCTTTGCCGACCGCAGTCAGCTGACACTCACCGAAGAACAACTTCTGGCGCTGTCGGACAATTCCGACACCCTGCAGATCGAGGGCGGGATCGATGACACGGTCATCATCACCGGCGCCCAAAGGGTCAGTGGCGGCGCGTTCGAACCGCAGGGATATGACATCTACACGCTCGGTCAGGACGCCACGATCATCGTCGACGACAAGATCGACGTTATCACCTGATCGACAAGACCTTGGTGCGCGCGGCCTTTGGACCCGTGCGCGCCACCAACCATAAAAAGCTACCGCTCAAGGGGCAATGATGGGGCAGAGGGACGGAATTCAGCGGTGGGGCGCGTGCATGATTGCCGCGCTGACGCTGAGCGGGTGCATGTCACCCGAAGCAACCGGGGACGGATCGTCCGGCGCGGCAACGCGCTTCATGGGCGGCCTGTCGGGTCTGGGGGCTTCGGGCAACGCCGATGAGGCCGCCCGCGCCGAGGCCGCCGCGTCGCCCGTCATCAGCGCGCTGCAATCGCGGCGCAGCGTCCTGCCGCCCGATAGCCCCTATGCGCAGATCGTCGATCCGGTTCTTGCCGCCAACAGCCGCCCCGCCGAGGCCGATCTGCGCAGCGCGCGGCTCAGGGCGCGGGCCGCCTCCAAGAACTGGCTGCCCAAGATCGGTCCCAATATCAGCCTCACCAGCCTCAGTGACGTGATCGCGCAACTGGTCGTGGAACAGGTGCTTTTCGACAATGGCCGCAAGAAGGCCGAACGCGCCTTTGCCAAGGCCGATGTCGAGGTCGCCGCCGTCACCCTCGCCGAAGATACCAACGCACGCATACGCACCGCGCTGACACTCTATCTGACCGCCATGAAGGCGCGCGAGCGCACAGCGCTGGAACAGCAGACCCTCAAGGACATGGAGCATTTCGAATGGGTGATGTCCGAACGTGTCTCGGGGGGCATTTCGGACGGCTCGGACCTCAACGTGCTGCGTCAGAAACTGGCCGAGATCCGCGCCACCCTCGCCGCCCAATCCGAGTCCGAGGCCACAGCCCTGGCCGAGTTGAATGCCATGTCCACGCGCCCGCTGGACGATGTGACCGGTCTGGTCGATCTGTCGCCCGTCAGTCGTGATATCCGCCCGATCGACGTTTTGCGCGCCGAGGCCGAAAAGGACCGTGACATCGCCAGCGCCCAGATCGAACGTGGCGGCCTTCTACCCGGTCTGACCGCCGGCGGAACCCTTGGTGACAACGGATCGGGCATCGGGCTCACCGTGGCGTCCGATCAACTGCTTGGGCTTGGCACCGGCGACAGCCTGAACGCCGTCAAGTCCGCGCAAGACGCCGCTGCCGCCCGTGTGGGGCAAGCCGAGGAAGATGCGCAGCGCCGCACCGCCCGGCTACAGAACCGCCTGTCCGCACTGACCCGTCAGGTCACCGAGGCGACGGCACTGGCCAGCCGTGCCAAGGCCAATCTCGACCTCTTTCAAAGTCAGTACAAGGCCGGTCAGCGTCAGGTCATGGATGTGGTCGGCGTCTACGAGACCTTCGCCGCGCGTCAGGCCACCGCTTTGGACCTGAAATACGAACGCCTCGAAACCCAGGTGCAGATCGCCGAGCATCTGGGCGTTCTTGCAGAAGGACACCGCCTGTGACCACGCGCCCGGTAAACTGGACCATCCGTGCCGTGCCTCCGGCCGCCGCATCGCCGGTGTCGAATTGCGACGCCCCCCCGCGGGGCAGCCAGGCCGCACCAAACCCCGCCCAAGCCACGCGCCGCCTGGCCGAGTTGATCGCCGTCTATGCCGGCTGTCTGGGTCAGCCCTGCACCAGACGTGACATCGCGGATACCCTGACCACCCTGTCCCCCGCCGACCGTGCCGCGCCACAGACAATGCTGGCCGCCGGTCTCAAGGCGGCTGGCTTCGAAGTTCGCGTTGGCGTGACGGATGCGTCGTGCGCCGGGGCATGGCCTGCACTGGCGCGCATGACCGACGGGCAGTTCATCCTTGTGCTGGACCGCTCGGGCACCGATCTGGTGATCTACGACAAGACCTGTCCCGACAACCGCGCCACCGTGTCCCTGAACGAATTCGCGCCGGTCTATAGCGGGCTGACCATCCGCGCCGAGATGTCGCTTGACCGGCTGGCCGATACCCACCTCAAGGATGGCGCCAGCGCGCATTGGTTCTGGGGCCAGTTCGCAGACTGCCGCAAGGCGATGGGCGAGGTGGTCCTTGGCTCCTTCGTGGCCAATCTTCTGGCGGTTGCCGTGGCGCTGTTTGCATTGCAGGTCTATGACCGCGTGATTCCGCATCAATCCGAGGCAACGCTGTGGGTGCTGGCCGCCGGAGCGCTGCTGGCGCTGATGATGGAGGCGCTGCTCAAGATCGCGCGCGCCCGGCTGATGGACGGCGCGGGCCGCCAGATCGAGATGAACGTTCAGACCTTGCTGATGAACCGCATCCTTGGCATGCGCTCCGAGCAGGCAGGCCAGGCGCCCAGCCAATTGTTCAGCGCCATGCGTGAATTCGGCTCGGTGCGCGAGTTCTTCACCGCTTCCACCATCGGCACGCTGGCTGATGTGCCCTTTATCTTCGTGTTTCTTTTGCTGGTCGCCTCGATCGGCGGCAATGTCGTCTGGGTGCTGATCCTCGGCGCGATCCTGATGGTGCTGCCGGGGATCTTCCTGCAGCGCAAGATGATCCGCCTGACGCAGGAAACCCAAGGCGCCTCGGCGAAATCCTCGCGCCTCCTGCACGAGGCGATATTCGAGCTTGATACCCTCAAGACACAGCGCGCCGAGGATCGCTTTCGCCGCGTCTGGACCGAACTGACCGCGCTGCAGGCGCTCAAATCCAGCGAACAGCGCCAACTGGCCTCGGTGCTCACATTCTGGAGTCAGGGCCTCCAGCAGGTCACCTATATCGCTGCCGTGATCTTCGGCACCTACCTGGTCTTTGCGGGTGAATTCACCGTCGGCTCGATCATCGCGATCAGCATTCTGACCAGCCGCACGCTGGCGCCCTTGACCCAGCTTGCCGGCACCATGGCGCGGTGGGGCAATGTGAAATCCGCCTTGCAGGGGCTTGATGCAATCGCCGGTGCCCCGCAGGACAGCGCGCCGGGCCGCACCTATCTGCGCCGCGAGCGTCTGACCGGCGGCTTTGAACTGCGCGAGGTGAAATTCACCTATGACGCCGACATGGCGCCGGTGGTGGATATTCCGGCGCTTGCCATCCAGCCGGGTCAGAAGCTGGCCCTGCTGGGGGCGAATGGCTCGGGCAAATCCACGTTTCTCAAGCTGTTGTCAGGTCTCTACGCGCCCACAAGTGGCCGTTTGCTGATCGACGGCGCCGAAATCTCCCAGATCGAGCCGCGCGATCTGCGTCGCCTTGTCGGCTATCTTGGGCAGGACGTGCGGCTGTTCACCGGCTCGTTGCGTGAAAACCTGAACCTGACGCTTCTGGAAAGCGATGATGACAGGCTTTTGGCGGCGCTCGATTTCGCAGGGCTGGGTCCATATGTGAAATCCCACCCCAAGGGGCTTGATCTGGACATTCGCGATGGCGGTCAGGGTCTCAGCCAGGGACAGCGCCAGTCAATCGGATGGGCGCGGCTGTGGTTGCAGGATCCGGCAATCTGCTTGCTGGACGAACCGACCGCGGCTCTGGATCAGACGCTTGAACGCACGATGGTCAGTCGGCTCGAGGGGTGGTTGGCGCATCGCACTGCCGTGATCGCAACGCATCGCGTGCCGATCCTGCACCTGACCGACCGCACCATGCTGCTGCAGAATGGCCGCATGGCGGTGGATGGTCCGCGTGATCAGGTGATGGCGCATCTTGCGCAGGTTGGCGGGGCAGGGGGCTAAGGCATGGCGACGCAGACCACCAATCTTTCCGAACAGTTCGGCGCCCGCCTGCGCGGCTCCAGCCTGACGATCTGGCTCTGTGCGGCCACGGTCCTTCTGGTGCTGATCTGGTCCGCCCTGGCCTCGGTCGATGAGATCGTGCGCGCCGACGGCGAATTCATCTCGTCCTCACGCCCGCAGATCATCCAGAACCTCGAAGGCGGCATCCTGTCGGAACTGCTGGTGAATGCCGGTGATGTGGTCGAGCGGGGGGACGTCTTGGCGCGGCTCCATGGCACGCAGTTCAAATCCTCGGTCGAGGAACTGCGCGATCAGATCACCGCCCTTGAAATCCGCCGCCTCCGGCTCGAAGCCGAACTGGCCGGTCAGTATGATTTCACCGTGCCCGAGGATCTGGCCACCCGCAGCCCGCAAATCGTGGCCTCGGAACGGGTGCTGCTGAACGCCCGTCAGACCGACTTCGCCAAGCGCAGCGATGGTGCGCGCAAGATCCTCGTTCAGGCCACCGAGGAACGCGCGCTGATGGAGAATCTTCTGAAAAAGAACGTCGTGGCCCTGATCGAGGTGACCCGCACCCGCAAGGATCACGCCGACGCCGAAAAGCGCTATGACGAAATCGTCACCCAGACCGAATTGGACCGCGCCGAGGCGTATTCCGACACCCTCAAGGAATTGGCGACCCTGCGTCAGAACCTCAAATCCAGCCTCGATCAATTGAACCGCACCGTGCTGACCAGCCCGATGCGCGGCGTGGTCAATACCGTGGGCGTGACCACCATCGGCGGGGTCGTGCGCCCCGGCGAACAGATCCTCGAAATCATTCCGCTGGACGAAGAGCTTTTCGTCGAAGCCCGTGTCGCACCCGAAAACATCGCCAATCTGCGCCGCGGGCAAGAGGCCACGATCAAGCTGACCGCCTATGATTTTACGATCTACGGCACGCTGAAAGGCACGGTGGATTTCATCTCGGCCGATACCTTCAAGGATGAAAACGCCCGCGCGCCTGATGGCGATCCGCATTACAAGGTGACCTTGCGTGTGGAGACCCAACACCTGACGCCGCGCCAGTCGGGTATCGAAATTCGCCCAGGGATGCAGGCGCAGGTCGAATTGCACACCGGTCAGAAGACGGTCCTGCAATACCTGCTCAAACCGCTCTACAAATCCCGCGAGGCGCTACGCGAGCCGTGACCGGGTTGCGCTCAGCTCTCCATCCAGATCGTCACCGGCCCGTCGTTCAGAAGCTCTACCTTCATATCCGCGCCGAACTGTCCGGTTTCCACCGGCACTCCCTCGGCCGCCAGCCTTTGGGCGAAATACTCATACAGCCTGCGGCCCTCATCGGGTGCGGCGGCACTGGAAAATCCCGGTCTGTTGCCCCGGCTCGTGTCGGCGGCCAGCGTGAACTGGCTGACCACCAATGCGCTGCCGCCGATATCGCGCACCGACCGGTTCATCTTGCCGGCGTCGTCCACGAAGATCCGCAGCTTGGCGATCTTGGCGGCCAGCTGATCGGCCTGCGCCTCTGCGTCGCCCTGCATCGCGCAGATCAGGATCAACAGGCCCGGACCGGTCCGGCCCACCACGTCGCCCTCCACTGTGACCGAGGCATGTGTGACACGTTGCAACAGGGCGCGCATGGGCTGTTTCCTTCCGGGTGTGCTGATGGCCGGGTGTGCTGATGGGACTAGGGATGCGCAAAAGCGGCGCCCGATGCAAGCCCCCGATCTTGATGCTTGTCAAAGCGCCCGCCGCCCGCCGGTGCGACTGTGCCACTGTCCTCATGTCGGTAAAGGAGCTTTCGAAATGGTCGAAAAATCACAGACATCCGGTGCATGGCCCTCGCTTTATGAACCGCTGCGTCATCTTGGGCAGCGCGTGGCCGATTGGTTGTCGCCCGCGTCCGATGCATCGGCGGATGATCAGGCGTACCGCATCTCCATGGAACTGCCCGGCGTGTCCGAAGACGAGATCGACATTGCCGTGCATGACGGCGTCGTGACCGTCAAAGGCGAAAAGACCCATGCGCGCGAGGAAAAGGGCGACACGTGGTTTTTCTCCGAACGTCAATATGGCGCGTTCAGCCGCACGTTTCGCCTGCCTGCGGACGCCAATGGCGACAAGATCGAGGCCGATCTCAAGGAGGGCGTGCTGACGCTGTCGGTGCCCAAACGCACCGCCTCTACGGGTGCGGCCCGCAAGATCGCGATCAACCGGGGCTGACGCCCGCGCCCTCAGCCGCGCAGGTCGAGGATCTCGTCCAGCCCTGCGCGCTCGGTGCGAAACCTGTTGGCGGGATGATCCGGGTCGCCATACCCGAACGAGATGGCACACAGGATCAGCCGGGTCTCGGGCAGCTCGAAATGCGCCCGGATCATCGGCGCATACGCCGCGACCGAGGCTTGCGCAATCGTGTCCACCCCATGCGCCCGCGCCGCCAGCATAAAGGCCGTCACGAACCCGCCGGTATCCATCGCGCCGTAAGGGCCAAGGGCGGCCTCGGACTGCACGATCGCCACATGCGGCGCATCGAACAGCGCGAAATTGCGCATGGATTGTTCGGTGCGGGCGTCGCGGTCATCCCGCGCGATCCCCACCGCGTCATACAGCTGATAGCCACAGGTCCGCCGCCTTTCGCCACAGGCACCGGGATAGCTGTCGGGCCAGGGCAGATCGGGGGCGGGCGCCTGTGCCTTCGCGGTGTCCGACAAGGCGTGCCGGAAGGCTTCGGTCTGCGCCGCT
>JALQUE010000427.1 GCA_023260815.1 Roseovarius sp. | reverse complement strand
GCTCGCGCATCGCATAGAGGATGCGCCGATGCACCGGCTTCAGCCCGTCCCGCGCATCGGGCAGCGCGCGATGCATGATCGTGCTCAGCGCATAGGTCAGATACCGCTCGCCAATCGCACGGCGCAGCGGCTCTGCGAATTCGGTTGCGGGCTCGGCCCCGTCGTCGATCAGGTCGCTCATGCTGCTCTTGATACCCTCTGGGCGGGGATCAAGGCCAGCCCCCGCCGCGTGTTCGTGATTGATCTACGTAAACAGCCTCACAGGGGAGGAGGTCAAGCCCAGCCCGCCGGTCATCTCCGCGTATTTCTGCAAGACCAGTGCCGCAATCAGCCTTTCCCGCGCCGGATCGCGGAACTGCCGCACCCAGTCTTGCGCATTGCGCACGATCCGCTGCACCTCTTGCGGGTTGGCCTCGCACCAGGCGATCCGCTCGTCCAGATCGGCCAGATCGGCGCGGATCTCGACGAAATGCACCCCCGGCACCAGCCGCCCTTCCATATACCACGTTTCATACGCCAGCCGCGGCGCCAACGCGACCGAGTTCGACGCCATGATCCATTTCAGGTTGGTCGCCACGTCATTGCCTTCCAGAGACAGCACATAGCGATGCTCCAATTGCTGCGCGATGCTCAGCCAGCCCTTGGGCGGCGCCATCCCCTCGGCCGCGTGGACCTGCCCGATATCATGCACTGGGCTGTCCGCATAAAGACGCACGGCGGCGATCCTGGGCGCCTGCCCGTTCAACATCCCGCGCCACACGGCAGACGAGCGCTTGTCGGCCCAGCGCCGCCTGTCCTTGGGAAAATGGAAGTGCCGCAGCGCATCCAGCGGCAACAGAACCGACGGCGCGACATCGCCTGCGATCGGCCGGCTTTTGACCAGCGATGGGGCGTCGGGAACATGGATCACATCCCCGAACAGCGGCGCGATGCGAAACTCCGGCCCGAACCCCTGCGCATCGCGCAACAGATCGATGTAATACAGCTTGCCGCTGCGATCGGTGGTGCTGATCGACATATCGCCCAACCGCACCGGCAACCGGACCGGCGGCAGATCACCCGCAGGCAGGCTCAGCCGGTTGTAATACGCCACCCTCTCCAGCACATCACCCGGCACATCCTCCAGCCGCTTGGGCAACCGGGCCGCCAGCCGCCTGCGGGCCAAGGCCCATGCCCCCGGCGCATATTCCCGCAGGGCCGCGCCAAGGAAATATCCGGCTCTCTGCAGCCCGCCGTTCATGCTTTCGGATCTCCCTCATTGTCAGGCTGTGCCGCAGTAACAGCGCGCGTCCCACATCGCCAGAGCAGGCCCGCGCCCCGGCAACACATATTCCAAAAGTCAGACACCCGGCAAGATTCCGCCTCCATCCTCGTGCGAATCGTTTATGGTGGATGCGTCTGATGAACGCCCGTGCTGCGCGGGCCTTCGATACGCTGCTGTAAAGACATATTGGAAGTCTGGTACTGGGGGACTGCGCATGTGGCGCTTTATTTTGGTGACTTTTGCCTTTTTGGGATGGTCATTTTATGAACTGAGCGGCGGGGCCGATTATACACCCCGCACCAATTCCATTCAGGCCCGGGCGGTGCTGGACGACGTGCGCCCGGTCGCGCGTCCCGTGCGCACCCATGTCGCCCAGATTGCCGCAACGGGCGGGGTCGCTCCGGCCATTGATCCCGCACCGAACAAGACCGCAAGCCGCACATCCGCACCCGGCCAAGACTCCGGCGCACAAACCGGCGTCACGCTGGCCTCGGCCACTGCCAGTGACCTTGCCGCAGCCGCGATCGGCCAGCCGGTCATCACGGCGTCCCCCGTGGCCCAACCCCGGATCACCGGCCTGACCCTGCGTGGCCTGTCCGACACCGTGCGCCTCGACACCGGGCGCCTCGACACCATGCACCTCGACACCGGGCCATCCGCGCCCTCCACGCCATCTGCCCCGGTACGCGATCTGCGCAGCATCTCAGGCAACGCGGTCAACATGCGCGCCGGCCCCGGCACGCAATACGACCGCATCGCCCGGCTCACCCGCGGCCAGCAGGTCGCGGTGCTGCAGGACCCCGGCAACGGCTGGCTCAAGCTGCGGGTGCTCGGGACGGGACGCGTCGGATGGATGGCCGGCAGTCTGGTGACCGCCTCGGCAAACTGATTGCATCGCCAAGCGCTTGGCCCCATAGCTTGCCACCATGAGCCAGAAAACAATCCTGATCACCGGCTGCTCCTCGGGCATCGGATATGACGCGGCCTTGGGTCTGCGTGCGCAGGGCTGGCGCGTGTTCGCCTCCTGCCGCCGCCCCGAAGATTGCGCCCGCCTGATCGCCGAGGGCTTCGACAGCCCGCTGATCGACTATCAGGACGAAGCCACCATCGCCACGGGCCTGACCGACGTGCTCACGGCCACCGGCGGCACGCTTGACGCGCTCTTCAACAACGGCGCCTTCGCCTGCCCCGGTCTGGTCGAAGACCTGCCCACCGATGCGCTGCGCGATATCTTTCAGGCCAATTTCTTTGGCTGGCACGACCTCACACGCCGGGTAATCCCGGTGATGCGGGCGCAGGGCCACGGGCGCATCGTCCAATGCTCCTCGGTGCTGGGCTTCGTGACCTTGCCTTGGCGCGGCGCCTATAATTCCACGAAATTCGCCCTCGAAGGGCTGACCGACACGCTGCGCATCGAAATGCGCGGCACCGGCATCCATGTCATCCTGATCGAACCCGGCCCCGTGACGTCGAAAATCCGGGTGAACTCGATTCCGCATTTCGAACGCTGGATCGACTGGGAAAAATCCCCGCGCGCCGACAGCTACCGCGAACAGCTTCGCAAACGTCTGTACAAGGACGGCGGCACGCCCGACAGCTTCGAACTGCCCGCCTCGGCGGTGACCGCGAAACTGACCCATGCGCTCACCTCTCCCCGGCCCCGGCCGCGCTATTATGTCACGACACCGACATACATGATGGGCATCCTGCGCCGCGTCCTGCCGACCCGCGCGCTGGATTGGGTGCTGTCGCGCGCCTGATGGCCCCGGCCAGACCAGTGCGGCGGGAAAATTCGCTTTCGCTTTTCCATCTTGGCACCCTAGATGGGCCAAAGACCCGATTCGAAGGAACTTGACCCGATGCTGACAGATCCGCTTTTCCTTATCGCCGCCGCCGCATGCCTTGGCGTTGCCGTGATCCTCGCACTCGGCATCAGCACCTTCGGCAAGGAGGGGCTGGACAATGCCAAGCGCTCCAACAAGTTCATGCGCTGGCGCATCATCGCGCAATTCGTCGCGGTGATCCTCATCTTACTTTTCGTTTTCATCCGCAGACAGGGGGGACAATGACATGGTGGTTCTCAACAGGATCTACACCAAGACGGGCGACCACGGCGAAACCGCTCTCGGCAATGGCGCGCGGGTGGCGAAACACTCCATGCGCGTCACCGCCTACGGCACGGTCGACGAGGTGAACGCCACTCTCGGTCTGGCTCGCCTGCACGCCAAGGGCGAAACCGACGAGGCCCTGGCCCGCATCCAGAACGACCTTTTTGATCTGGGCGCCGATCTGTGCCGCCCGGACATGGCCCGCGACGCCGAGGCCGACTATACCCCCCT
>JALQUE010000415.1 GCA_023260815.1 Roseovarius sp. | reverse complement strand
GGCGGCGCGATTTCAAAATCGCGCGGTTCAGGATTTTCGAAAATCCTGCTTCCCCGGTGAATGGGGGCGTTGGGGTTTAGGAGGGGCGGGACAGGTTTTCGGCCCGAAGCCGACCTTCGTCAAAGCCACTTCGAATGACCGCTCTACAGCCCTTTCGTTTCAATGCTGATCTCTTTCGCGGGACAACCGCGCTTGATGAAAAGTAGATTATGCCTTCTCTTTCTTGGCCAAACAGCATAGGGAACAGCTCTCAATCGCTTTTGTGCTTTAGTGATTATAGAGGAAATTCGCTTTGAGTGACGTAGTATCAGTTCCGGAAGAAGCTTGGGAAAACGATAGACTGGGTTACGGAGAGATAGGCCATGCCTTCACGAACCTCATCCAGTCGCTCGAGACAGAAAAAGTTATTTCTATTGAGGCGGGGTTCGGTCGCGGCAAGACCTTTTTTCGCAGAGCCTGGGCTAAGCAACTAAAGTACTTCGGGGAAGTCGTCGTCGAAGTCGACCTGCAACAGTCTGATCACTCTGGTGATCCTGTCATTACCCTGCTCGGAGCGCTTGTGGACGCACTGCCGAAAGGCGAAAAGGCAAGAAGTCAGAAAGCAATGGAATCCGCTAAAACAATTGGAGCGATATCCGCTCGAGCACTGACCCGTGCCATTCTCAAGGAGGGCGCCGAGGAAGTCTTTGAAGCGCTAAGCGAAGCCGCCATCGATCAATTAGAAGATTTCAACGCACTTGATGATGTCATAAAGGGTGTTGGCAGCGAGATGTCTAAAGTGGCCGGACAACTCATCACATCGCAGATGGCTGCTGAAAGGGTTCGAAAAACTGAACTTCCCAACCAGCTTGAAGCATTACGGACAGCGCTCGTCGAAGGCCAAAAGAACGAACGCGTCGTCGTGATCATCGACGAACTAGATCGCTGCCACCCCGAATATGCGATCTCTTTTTTGGAGGCGACAAAGCTAATCTTTGGCAGGTCTGGCTTTGTGTTCTGCTTGATGGTGAATGCGGACTACTTGGAAAGCTTGGCGAGACACCGGTTCGGCGTTGCACAGGAAGACGAAAAATACCTCGACAAGTTTGTTGACATCAGGTTGACGCTTGATCCTCAGCCCCAATCTTTCAAGACGGCTGTATACGAATTGGCTTGTGATTTACCCTTGAAGATTCCGTATGGCGAGGATGAAGCGTTTTCGGTGAACCGCGCAGCAGAACTGGCGAGCACACTTGCAGTCGAGTGCGGCCTCTCTATGCGCAAGACCAAGCGAATATTGCTGAAGGTCGAACTCGCATTGCGTTGCTATGCAGATCGCCCCTTGGATGCGCCTTTACTCGTATTCATGGCGTTCAAAGATGAAAAACCGGATATTGTCCAAGAAAGCTACCTGCCGCGCAGCTTCCTTACACCCGAGGAAGGCAAAAAACACTCAGAGCCAAAACAGGGAGATCTCGCTTCCTTTCAAGATGAAGCAAAGCGAGACTACGAGAAGAATAAGCTGGTTGAAGAGAATGCGGCCGAGCTTTTGAATCTGCCAGCGGATCGCTACGACAATCCTACAGACCAAAATTACAAACCTTGGGCTTTGGCCTTCATTGCTTTGGCACCCCACTACATCCCCTCCCATCGGAAAGCCCTCGACGGTGTAGCCTCTGTGCTTGTGTCATAGGCCTTTAATTGGTTTGCGCGAGCGACCAACGTCATGAATCACCAAATGCGGTCATTGGTGCATGGCGCAGCGAACTTCCGCTCCCCGCCCGTTCATACAACCTTCAAAAGCAAACAAGCGTTGCGTCTTTCAGCGTTTGACGGATGGGGGCCGCCTCGGGGGTTGAGAGACGGGAGGGGCGTGATCGCCCCAAACCCTACCCCGCCCCCTGCCCCCCAAACAGGCCGGTGAGGGCGCGTTTGACGAGGTTTGAGACCGAGGGGCGGCGGGCGCGGGTGAAGGGGAGGGGGCGGCAGACCTCGAGGGCGGCGACGCCGACGCGGGCGGTGAGCGCGCCGTTAACCAGACCTTCACCGAATCGGCGTGATACTTTGGAGAGCAGTCCTCCACCCGCCACGGAGCCGATCAGATCGTCGCCCACGGCCACAGCCCCGGTTGCCACCAGATGAGCCATCACCGCCCGCGCCAGACGCCAGCCCCCCAGAACGCCCGAGCGGCCGCCGTAAATCTCGGCGATGCGGCGGATCATCCGGATATTGGCGGTGAGGGCGGCCACCACATCGGCCATCGCCAGGGGCACCAGCGCGGTGACGGTGGCGACCTGTCGGGCGGCGGCCTCGATCTCACGCGTGGCGGCGCGGTCGAGGGGGACCAGAAGCTCGATCTCGGCCAGACCCAGAAGGCCGGCGGCGTCGAATTGATCGGCCTGACGTTCGGCCAGGCGGTCACGGCCCCAACGGGTGTCGTCGCGCGCCGCATAGAGCCGGGTGAGATCGGCCACGACGGCGCGGGCGGCTGCCAGATCATCCTCGGCCAGCGCGGATTGGGACGCGCGGTGCAAGCTGTCGATGCGGGCCAGACGGGAGAAAGCTGCAAGCTCGCGCAGGGCGATGATCAGCAGCACCGACACGAAGGCCGCCATGAGGGCGGTCACCGCATAGCCGAAGATCGGCGCGCGGGCGATCAGGCCGGTGACGAAATCCCAGGCGGTGATCGACAGCACCGCGCCGAGGATCGTCAGCAACAGCCCCCAGAAGAGCCGCGACAGGCGCGAGGGGCGGCGCGCGGCCAAGGTGGCGGCGGCCTGCATGGCGCGGCCCTGCGGCGCATCGGGGCCGGTCGGATCGGGATCGGGCACCGGGGGCGCGGTATCGGGGCCGGGGGCGGTGTCGGCCTGCTCCAACTCGATCAGGATGGGGCCTTTGGGTTTGGTCATGCGGTGTCTCCTTGATGGCCGTGCCGGGCGCGGGCGTGCCAGACCATGCGGATGTCGGGCAGGTTTTCGTCATTGCCCTGCCCCCTGCCCTGTCCGGCCTCGACAAAGCCCTGGCGCGCGTAAAAGCCGCGCGCGGAGCGGTTCTCGGCCAGCACCCAGAGGATCAGGCGCGGCTGATCGGTCTTGGCCTGTTCCAGAAGCGCACAGCCCAGCCCGGTGCCACGGGCGCGGGGATGCACATAGAGCGCATGGATGCACTGCCCGTCACGCGCGATGAACCCCGCCGGGCCATGCGCATCGCAGGCCACACGCACCCAGCCCCGCCGGATCACCCGCAGCATCATCCGCAGATCGGTGAGACGCGAGCGGACCCGGGGCAACCAAGGCGTGCGCCGGGTGAAGGCCCACAGGATCACCAGAAGATGCGGCGCATGGCCGATATGGGCGGGTTGCGGTGCGTGTCTCATGGGCGTCTCATGTGGAGCCTCACGTGGTGGCTCATGTGGAGGCTGACGCCGTGGCTCATGCAGTGGCTGACGCGGTGGCTGGTTCGGAGGCTGGTTCGGTGGCCCATGCGGTGGCTGGCTCGGTGGCTGGTTCGGTGGCCCATGCGGTGGCTCATGCGGTGGCTGCCGGTCAGGACGTGCGGCGCGGCGGTCATAGGCGATCGCCGATCAGGAACTGCGCGGCGCGATCCAGCCGGATATGCGGCGGGCCTTCGCCGGGCTTGAGCGACAGGGGCGCGGGCGCGAAGCGCATGATCTGATATTGGGCATCGAGCCATTTTTGCGCGCCCTCGCGGGCGGGGGCCAGAAGGCGGGCGGGATCGTCGGGCAGATCACCGGCATGGAAGGCGGCCTGTTTGCCCCGGCTGCCATCGGGGTTCAGCAGCGTGCCGCGCACACAATCGAGCGGCTGGCCCTTGTGGTCGATCGTCTCTTCGGTGGTGGCGCGCAGGGCGGCGATGGCCATGGACTGCGTCTCGGCGCCGGCGAAATCGGCGCGGTCGCGCGCATCCCGGGTCAGCGCTGACATGATCCCGGTCAGGCGCTTGTGCTGGGAATGGTGCAGGTGATCGGCCTTGGTGGCGGCGAAGAGGATACGCTCGACCCGGCGGCCCATCAGCAATCGGGTGAGAAACGCGTTGCGGCCGGGGCGGAAGGCCGAGAGGATATCGGACATCGCGCGGCGCATGTCGTCGATGGCGGCGGGGCCGTCATGGATCGCGCTGAGCGCATCCACCAAAACCACCTGCCGGTCGATCCGGGCAAAGTGATCGCGGAAGAAGGGTTTGACGACGCGGGATTTATACGCCTCGAAGCGGCGCTCCATCTCGTGCCAGAGGGATTTGCGGGGGGGCGCATCGGGCGCGGGCAGCGGTGCGAAGGTCAGCACCGGAGAGCCTGCCAGATCCCCCGGCAACAAAAAGCGGCCCGGCGTGCAATCGGAAAACCCGGCCGCGCGGGCCGTTGTCAGATAGGCGGTGAAGGCACGGGCAAGCGCCTGCGCCGCAGGTTCGTCCAGAGGGGCGGCGGCATCGGTGGCATGGGCCAGATGCAGGTAGTCGGCGGCCTGCGCCCGGGGCGCGATGCGGGTCAGCACGTCGGCGGACCATTGGGCATATGTCTTGTCCAGAAGCGCCAGATCCAGAAGCCATTCGCCGGGGTAATCCACGATATCCAGATGCACCGTGCGCGGCCCGGACAGCCCGGCCAGAAGCCCTGTGGGACGCACCCGGAGCGACAGGCGCAGTTCCGAAACAGCCCGCGTGCTGGCTGGCCAGCTCGGCTCGGGGCCGGTGAGGGCGGCGAGATGCGTCTCGTAGTCGAAGCGCGGCACGGTGTCGTCGGGCTGGGGCTGCAGGAAGGCCGCCGAGATCCGGCCCTCGGCGGCGGCCACCAGCCCCGGCATGCGCGCGCGGTCCATCAGGTTG
>JALQUE010000346.1 GCA_023260815.1 Roseovarius sp. | reverse complement strand
GTGTCGGTGGCGCCGGTCGGTGTTTCGGGGAGGGCGAAACCTTCGGCAAGGCTGCGTTCAGGGGTCAGGAAGGTTTGCAGGGCGTCGGGGTCGGGCGCGAGTGCGCCCTGCTTTTCGGGCGTCCAGCGGGATATGTCCTTGCGCGTGTCCGGATCGGGGTTGATCGGGGTGTAAAACCCGTCGGACAGATCGGCGAGCGCCACCGCTTCGGCCAGACGCGGGGTCACCACATCCTGTGCCGCATCAATGCCGACAAGGTGCGCGCGGCTGTCATCCGAAATGTCGATCGCCAGACGTTCGGACAGCACGGTGTCGAACGTGTCGCGGTGATCGGGAAAGAGGTGAGACAGGGCGCGGTGGGCCGCGATGTGCATGGCGCCTTCGATCTCGGCGTCCGAGGCATCGGCAAGCGTCGCGACATCGAGGTTGTCGCCTTCGATATCGATCGACACGCGTTGCGCAACGGCGTCGTAACTGGCCTGCGCGTCGTAGATCGCGGTGTGCAGGATCGCGAAGGCCCGCGCGGCGTTGGTCGGGCCGCCGCCGGTTTCGACGATGACAGATTGCAGGATCTGATCCCACAGCACACTTGGGGTTGGGTCGGGTGTGTTGACCGTCATCAGGCGCGGCCCGCCCTCGGCCAGCAGATCCGGGCCGGGCGTTTCGAGCATTGCGACGAGAAAGGCCGCCTGAAAGGTTTCGCCGCCAGCGGTGATCGTGGTGACGTTTTCCAGGCTCTCGGCCTCGCCATCGATGCGGCTGCGGGCGATCAGAGACCCGTCTTCAAGGAGGAAATCGTAGTCGCGCAGAGGCCCGGCAAGAGCGAAGGTTCCAGCGGGGGCTGACGCGGTGTCATCCATCGAGGCGGGCAGGATTTCGAAGCTGTCGACATCGTCGAATTCCCATTCGGCATCGCCGCGGCGCGCTTCGATCTCAAGTTCCTTGTCGTCGTCGTCATACTCGATCTCGTAGTCGCGGGGCTGGCCCTTGAGGGTGATGCTCTGCGTCTCGCCGTCCTGGGTGATCCTGATCTCGAACTCACCCTGATGTCTGTCTTCGGTGTCGCGGTCGCGATCCCGGTCGCGGTCTCGGTCTTTTCGTCTGTCACGTCCCATGATCTGCTGTCCCTTCGTTTTTTATGGTTTGTCCCTGGCCGATAAGGTGGTGATGCTTGATGCATCAGGCGTCTTTGGCCCGTGGCGGTGGCGGCGCGTACGTGGGCATGGCGTCGAAATGCGGTGTCATGCATTCCTGATCGCGGCGCGGGGTACACAGCGCCGTGAACACAAGCATCTGACTGAGCGACAGCCCGTTATTGCCACGCTTGGCGCAGTCCACGTTTTCACGGCCGTTGCGTTCAAGCGACGTCACGCAGACCACCACACCGCCCCGCAGGAACGTATTGGCGAGCCGCTTTGCGCTGAGGCCGGCGGCCTGTGACGATGGCGGACAGGCGACGCCGTGAACATTCATGATCCTGCCATTGAGGTTCAGGGTATCGCCCTCGAGCGCCTTCCAGGTCATGTCCTTGGGTTGACCGTAGGCAGAGGTCGCCAGAAGGATCGCACAGGCGGAAAGACAGATGCGCAGCATGGGATTACCTTTCCTTGAAGGCCCGCGCGAACTGATCGCTGAAGGGCTTGACGAGATAGGACAGGGCCGTGCGTTCGGCGGTGGTGACGTAGACTTCGACCGGCATGCCGGGGCGCAGCTCCTTGCCGCCGAGGCGGGCCAGCTGATCGGGGGTCACATCGACCTTGATCGAGTAGAAATCGCCGGGCATCTTGGGATCGCTTGTCGCGGCGGCGGCCACGTAGGACACGGTGCCCTCGATCTCGGGGGTTTCGTTCTGGTCGAAGGCGACAAAGCGCATCCGGGCGGCATATCCGGTTTCGACCTGTTCGATCTGCACCGCCGGGACACGCGCCTTGAAGACCAGTTCGGCCTCCTGCGGCACGATCGTCGCGAGGATTTCAGCCGGGCTGATCACGCCCCCCACGGAATTGACGTTCAGATCGTTGATCAAGCCCGAGATCGGCGCGCGGATTTCGGTGCGCGACAGGGTGTCTTCGATCACGAAACGCTTTTCGTTGAGTTCCGACAGTTGGGTTTCAATCTCGCGCAGTTCGCGCTGCGCGTCGGTGCGCAGTTTTTCCTGCATCGAGAGGATTTCCAATTCAAGCTCGCTGACGCGGCTGCGGGCGCGGCCCAGTGCCGAGAGGATCTCGCCGCGTTCACCGCGCAGACGGACATTTTCGCGTTCGATCGAGAAGGCGACATTGCGCACGGTCAGGCGACGCTCGGAGAGGTCTTCGACGCGGGCGCTTTCGGCCTGCACCAGCAGGATTTCGTCCTGTTTGGCGTCAAGCCGGGCTTCCAGCCCGTCGATTTCGGTGCGGACCTGTTCGATCCCGAGATCGATCTGTTCCTTGCGGCTGACAAAGGACGAGATGTTGCCCTGGAAAATGCGCCGCTCGCCCACAAAGATGGCCTGCACCGCGGCGGGCGTCACGATCAGCTCGTCAAGGCCGTCGGGAATCGCGAATTCCGGCAGAAGGTCGCGTTGCGCTTCGAGACGGCTTTTGCGGATGGCCAGTTCGGCGATCTTGCCATGCAGGATCGCCCGTTCGGTCCGGGCGGAGGTGTCATCCAGCCGGAGCAGGATGTCGCCCTCGCTGACATAATCACCGGCATTGGCGGGAATTTCCTTGACGATGCCGCCGTCGCGGTGCTGGACCACGCGGAGATCGCGGTTGACCGACACTTCGCCGCTGACGACGACCGCGCTGGCAAGGTTGGCATTCGCCGCCCAGCCAAAGATCGCGGCGACCAGAAGGGATGCCATCACCAGACCGGCGATCACCCGCCCGCGAATGGCGTAGACGGCATCTTGCGAAGCGTTGGGGGTTTTGCTGTTGCGTAACATGGCGTGGCTCCTGTTCAGGATGTGAAGTCTTGGGATGGATCGGGATTACGGAGCGGATCGTGGTCCGGGCCGGTGATCCAGAGTTCGAATGCGATGTGGCCGGTTTCCGTTTCGTGGCTCAGTTCGATCCGGCGGATCATCAGGGCATCTTCATCGTCCTGACGGAACCCTGCGCGGCCATGGGACAAGGCCACGGTTTCGGGATCGAAGACCGAGATCCGGGCCTCGAACTCGGAGGTGTCGTCATGGATTTTGCGCGTGTCGGTCACCGCGTGCAGATCGGACAGCGCAATATGGACATCGTCGGTCAGCACCAGTGTATCGTCATGGCCGAAGTCACGGATCTGGAACACGGTTTCCGGCATGGCCGAGGCCCCCGGGCTGAAAAAGCCGGACAGATCGAACAGCTCTTCGCCGGTGCCCGCGGTAAAGATTTCAATACCTGTGAAGCTGTCCTGCGGGAGATCCGAGCGCGTGATCGTGCCTGCGGCGATATCGATATGAGCCGATTGGCCACCATCGGACAGGTTGAGCGTATCAATCCCGGCGCCGCCATCGATCACATCGGATGCGTCATCGGCCGCCAGGTGGATGGTATCGTTCCCGTCACCGCCAAACAGCAGATCCGCGCCGGCGCCGTCCCACAGAACGTCATCGCCGGTATCGCCTGACAGGATGTCATCGCCAGCGCCACCATCGAGCGTATCGGCGCCCTGCCCGCCTGACAGACGGTCGTTGCCGGTGCCGCCGGTCAGGATGTCGTCGCCCGCGGCACCGATCAACAGGTCATCGCCTGCGCCGCCCAGAACGGTATCTGCACCGTCCCCGGCGTCAATGAGATCATCGGCATCAGTGCCGGACAGATCATCCGCGGTGGGAAGGCCGAACGTGATGTCACGGGCCGCCTGGAGCGGATCGTCAAAGCAATCCGCGTCCGTGCCGGCAAATGGATCGCAGCCGTGCTCTGTGTCGCAGTCCGGGTCTGCATCACAGTGGGAGGAGGCGTCGTCGCATGGTTCGGCTTTGTCGCATGGTTCGGCGTCATCGCATGGCGCGGTGTCGTCACGTGGCGCATCGTCTTCGCAAGGTGCATCGTCAGCGCAAGGTGCCTTGTCCTTGTCGTCGTCCATGCCGCCTTCATTATTCTGGTCGTCGCCGTCATCATCCTGTTCGCCGCCGTCATCATCCTTTTCACCGTCTTCAGCAGGCGGAGGGCCGGGCGGGGGCGGGTCTTGAGGGGTCTCTTCGTTGTCGACCTCACCTTCGGGATCGGGATCAAGCGGACCGGGCGTCATGTCGTCGTCACCACCAACATCGCCACCACCGCCAGCATCGCCACCACCCCCTGTACCGCCATCACCAGCACCCCCACCGCCTGTACCGCCGCCGGGCAGAGGGGTGACGGCGCCCACCGGATCGCCCTGCCCGAGGTCTGGCCCCGTGGCTGCGGCGAATGCCGACGGCTGGAAGTTCAGGGGCGCGGGCTGAAAGCTGGACGCATCGAACCGTTCGGGCTGGAGACCCGAACTTGCCGGCGACAGAACGGAAGACGGTGTGGACTGCGGCGAGGTCAGGGCCGCGCCCTGTTCATCGTCGCGCGCGGAGGCCTGAAACAGGGCGGCGTTGCCATAAGACATGCGACCGCTGTTGTCGGCAGACGAGTTGTCCGTCTCGCAGATGGGCGCGGCAGCGTCATCGGCCCCCAGGGGCGTGTCGGGCGCGGATTGCGCCGCAACCTCGGAGCCGCCGAGCAGCGTCTTGATATAGGCGACCAGACCGAACAGGGCCATCATCGCCATACCGATCTTGCGCTTGGGGATGGCTGTCACCGTCTGGCGCAAGCCGTCCATCGCGGCCAGACGCTCCTTGCCGGGTGTCTGGACCTTCTTGGCTGATTTTACCTCGATCATGTGCCTGTTTCCTCTGGTGCCGAGGCGGCCTGCGTGGCGGCGCCTGCTTCGCGGAGGGGCTTGGCGGGCGACACCGGTGCGGCCTTGACGCGCATGATCTCGGATTTGGGACCAAAGCGGCTGAGGGCGCCATCCTGGACGACACCGACCAGATCGACATGCTCGAGCGCGCTTGGGCGATGGGCAACGACGATCACGATGCCGCCACGATCCCGGATGCTCTGGATGGCATGGCTCACGGCGCGTTCGCCTTCTGCGTCAAGGTTCGAATTCGGCTCATCCAGCAGGACAACGAACGGATCCCCATAGAGCGCCCGTGCCAGAGCGATGCGCTGACGCTGACCGCCCGACAGGCTGGTGGCGCTGGCGCCCAGTTCCGTTTCGTAGCCGTCGGGCATGGCGAGGATCATTTCATGAACGCCCGCCGCACGCGCCGCCGCGATGACCTTTTCGGGATCAGGATCGGCAAGGCGCGAAATGTTGCGGGCAATCGTGGTGTCGAACAGGGTGTAGTCCTGCGGCAGATAGCCGAAGCTGCGCGAAATCGTGTCTTCGCCCCACTGGCCCAGATCGGCGCCATCCAGGCGGACATGGCCGCGCAGCACGGGCCAGACCCCAGCCATCGCCCGCATCAACGAGGATTTTCCGCCACCACTGGGACCGATCAAGCCAAGCGCCTGCCCGGCCTCGAGCTGAATGGTGACATCCGACAAAAGCACACGGCCAGAGCCGGGCGCCACCACGGTGATGCCTTCGGCCGTGAAGGCCCCCTTGGGATCGGGCATCTGCAGGGGGCGTGGCTGCTCGGGCAGGGCGGCCATCGTCTGACGGATGGTGGCCATCGCATTGCGGGCGGAAATCAGGTTTTTCCAATTGGCAATTGTGGAGTCGATCGGCGCCAGGGCGCGGGCCGAGGCCACCGACGCGGCGATGATCGCACCGGCGGTCATCTCGCCCATGA
>JALQUE010000343.1 GCA_023260815.1 Roseovarius sp. | reverse complement strand
ACCAGGGGGCCGATCGGCGGCCTTCTGCAGGATATGGGCATCGTTCTCGCCTTTCGCTGGACCGGGGCCGCGCTTGCGGCCGGGGTGATGGGATTTCCCCTGATGGTGCGCGCGATCCGCCTGTCGATCGAGGCGGTCGATCCAAAGCTCGAGCAAGCGGCATCGACGCTTGGCGCGTCGCGCATTTGGGTGTTCGCGACAGTCACCTTGCCGCTGATCATGCCCGGGATCATCGCCGGCAGCATCCTTGGCTTTGCCAAGGCGATGGGCGAATTCGGCGCAACGATCACGTTCGTCTCGAACATCCCCGGAGAGACCCGCACAGTGCCATCGGCGATATACGCGTTCCTGCAAGTGCCCGGCGGCGAGACCTCGGCGATGCGGCTTGTGCTGGTGTCGGTTCTGGTGGCGATGGGCGCGCTGCTGATGTCCGAATGGCTGGCGCGCAAGGCCGCGAAAAGGATGTCGGGCTGATGACGTTGTCCGTTGATATCAGACATTCCTTCGGTGACTTCACACTGGATGTGCGCTTTGAGGCGCCGCCGGGCCTGACGGTGTTGTTCGGGCGCTCGGGGTCAGGAAAATCGACGGTGATCAACGCCGTGGCGGGGCTATTGGCGCCAGATGAGGGGCTTATTACGGTTGAGGGCGAGACGCTGCTGGACCGGGCCCGAGGCATCGATCTGGCGCCGCATCGCCGGGGTCTGGGATATCTCTGTCAGGAGGGGCGGCTTTTTCCTCATATGACCGTGCGCCAGAACCTTCTGTTCAGTCGCTGGTTCCGAAAGGGCACGCGGTCGGATTTCAGCGACGTGGTGGAGATGCTGGGGATCGGCGCGCTGCTGGACCGCCGGCCCGGTGCCCTGTCGGGGGGAGAAAAGCAGCGCGTTGCGATTGGGCGCGCTTTGTTGGGCGATCCCCGGATCATTCTGGCGGACGAGCCGCTGGCCGCGCTGGACGAGCCACGCAAAGCCGAGATACTGCCCTATTTCGAGCGCTTGCGCGACGAGGTATCTGTGCCGATCCTCTATGTCAGCCATTCCGCAACCGAAGTGGCGAGGCTGGCCACCACAGTGGTCACGCTGGAAAATGGACGGGTTACGGGCCAAGGCCCGGCGAGTGGCATTCTGGGTGATCCGATGCTGACACCGCTTGGCGCACGCGCGGCGGGTGCCGTGCTGGCAACCACGGTGGCGCGGCATCATGACGACGGGCTGACCGAACTGAACGCAGGCGGCATTGCGATGTTCGTGCCGCGTGTGGCGCAAGGCGTGGGGCAACCGCTGCGAATTCGGATCGCGGCGCAGGAGGTGATCCTGTCGCGCCAGCAACCGGAGGGGCTATCGGCACTCAATATTCTGCCGGGAACGGTCGAGAGACTGCGTGCAGGTGCCGGACCGGGCGCGCTTGTTTCCGTGATCACACCGGCAGGCACTATTCTGGCGCGCGTCACGCAGCGGTCGGCCCGCGCGCTACGCCTCGCCGAAGGGGTGACCTGCTATGCAATCATCAAATCTGTCGCCATCGCGCCCGAGGATGTGGGCGGCCCCGAAAGGCTATCGACCGCGCCCTGATTGGGGCTGGTCACTTGGTCAGCACACCATGTGCGACAGGGTGCCCATCATGTAATCGCGGCTGTAGCGCAAAGGCTGAACCCGGGGGTCTGCCGTCGAGCGGCGCATCACCGTGTCATAATCGGCAAGGCAGATGATCTGCGCGCCGTTCTGGATGATCCTGAAATTCCGGCCCTGCAAAAACGCGCCACGAAACGCGTCGGCAAGCGCCTCGGCCGGGAAGTTGAGGATGGTCGTGGTCCCTCCGGCAGCGTTTTGCAAACCGTAACACACCACTTTCTTTCGGTCGAAAATGAAATTCGCGAACTCCAGCGCGCTTTCATCGAAATCCGTCATCGCGATCCCCCTGTCCATGCCACAAATCCATTGTTCAGGCCGCTTGAAAACAGGCAAGACGATTCGCGCTGCAGTGCAGCAAAAACCAGGGTTCAGGCGCATGATTTGCATAATGGATAGGCACATCCTGTCTGGGCAGAGGGGTCAGAGGGGCCGCGCGGGTCATTCACCGCGTTGGCACGCGTGCGCGGCGGTGGCCACATTCACAAGGCTGTCCAGCCCATCCTGCAGCCGCGCGACAGATCCGGAGATCCATCATGTCAGAAGGTACAGCCAACGAACCACGACACCGACAAGAATACTGCCAGCGGAGTGGACCCTTGTCAGCACACCGTTGCAGACGATTATCCAGCGTTTGACATGGACGCGTCGGATCAGTCTGCGGCATATAAAGACAGGACAGCGCAGCAGCGGGTATCCCATGGCCAAGGTCGCGGCGAACACTGGAAGGTCAGGCCACAAGCAGGCCGGATCAGAGCCACGTCATTTGCCAGTGCCCCGGCTTGAGGAACAATCGCGCGGATCGCGAAACACGGGGAAGAGGCCGTCGCATGACACCGAAGACGTTCGATTTCACGTCGTTTCAGCCGTCGCATATAAAAGGCGCGCACAGACTGTCCATGTCAGAGCAATGGCCCCATCGTCCGGAAGACTGGAGGCTGTTGGCGTCTCTATCAAGCGGTGTGGTCATGCTTGATGGCCAGACTGTCGTGGCAACGGCCCTCGTCAGCGATTTCGGCCCTGTGGCGACTGCCGGTATGATCCTTGTTGACTCCCGCCACCGGGGGCGTGGCTTTGGTCGTCATGTGATAGACGCTGCGATGGCGGAATTGCCGTCGAGGAATGATCGGGAATGGCGACTGATCGCCACCGAGGACGGCTTGCCGCTTTATCGCAAGATGGGCTTTGCAGAATACGGTCATGTCTCGCAGCATCAGGGTATCGTCATGCCCGAAAACCAGGATATCCCGCTGCCTGAACCGGCGGATGTAACCCGGCTGGACGACATCGCCGCGGTCGATCAAGCGGGGACAGGCATGGACCGCCGCCCGTTGTTACAAGAGATTTTTCGCCAGGGGCAGGTGTTCGTAAACCACCGCTCCGGCAGGGTGACCGGGTATGCAGCTTTGCGCCCATTTGGCTTCGGAGAGGTCCTTGGCCCGGTGATCGCCGCGTCCGAGGCCGACGCGAAAGCCTTGATCGAACCGATCCTTGCATCGGCCAGGGGAAGGTTCGTGCGCTTGGACGTGCCTGCCGAAGGCGCGCTTCCAGCATGGCTGACACGGCAGGGCCTTCCCCGCGTGGGCGGCGGACTGTGTATGCGCAAAGGTGCAGCACCCCCGACGGACGAACGGCTGGCGAGTCACGCTTTGGCAGCACAGGCGCTCGGATGATCGGATGATGAGCCAGAACTGGCCAGGCTAGCTTACGGTAGCGCCATGGACGCACCCAGACCGCGAACAGCGAATGCGGCGGCGGGTAACGGCACTGGGCACCACCCGAAGAGGGGCATGGCGTCAGTCGGGCTGAACCTTGCAGGCTTCGTGGGCGTGCCCTGTCGATGGCGGTTCCGATCCGTTCACCTGATCGGGGGCGGCGGCCTGATGCTCATGAA
>JALQUE010000339.1 GCA_023260815.1 Roseovarius sp. | reverse complement strand
TGTTTCACGCGCCGGTGAACCTGGCCGGGATAGACCGTCGCCTTCTGGACAAGGCCATGGCCGGGCTGCCCGAAATGCTCGATGAAAAGCTGGGCGCGCATGGCATCCGCTGCAATGGGCTGCGCCTGCCCGCCAGCCTGTCGCAACGCGGCGTGATCGAGGACCTGGTCTCGACGGTGGCCTTCCTGTGCGGGCCGTCCGGCGGGGCGATCGGCGGGGCGGTTTTGCCGCTTCGGCCCCGTAGCGATTGACGCGCGCACTGGCAGTGATAAACCGGCCCCCATCGAACAAGGGATGATCCGATGAATCTGTTCACCGAAATCCACGGGCTTGTGTTGAGCGAGCTTGCGGGACTTCAGGCCGACGGCAAACTGCCAGAAACTCTCGATTTCGCGAATGTGGCGGTCGAGCCGCCGCGCGATGCGGCTCATGGCGACATGGCGACTAATGCCGCGATGGTGCTGGCCAAGCCCGCTGGCCTGCAGCCGCGCGCCATCGCCGAGGATCTTGCCGCCCGTCTGCTTGCGGATGACCGGATCGAAAGCGCCGATGTGGCCGGTCCCGGTTTCCTCAACCTCAGGCTGGCGCCCGCCATGTGGCACGATGTCGTGCGTGCCGCCCTGCAAGACGGCGAAGCGTTCGGACGGTCCACGATGGGTGCGGGCCAGAAGGTCAACGTGGAATATGTCAGCGCCAACCCCACCGGGCCGCTGCATGTCGGCCATACGCGCGGTGCGGTGTTCGGCGATGCGCTGGCCAGCCTGCTGGATTACGTGGGCTACGAGGTCACCCGCGAATATTACATCAACGATGGCGGTGCGCAGGTCGATGTTCTGGCGCGCTCGGTTTACCTGCGATATCTCGAAGCGCATGGGCAGGCCGTGGCCTTCGAGGATGGCACCTATCCCGGCGATTACTTGATCGAAGTGGGCGAAGCCCTCAAGGCCGAGGTGGGCGCGGCTTATGTCGATCAGCCCGAAGATGTCTGGCTGGCCGAGGTGCGCAGCTTTGCCACCGATCGGATGATGGACCTGATCCGCGAGGATCTCAAATCCCTCGGCGTCGAGATGGACGTGTTCTTCTCGGAAAAATCGCTCTATGGCACGGGCCGGATCGAGGAGGCTCTCAAATCCTTGCAGGACCGTGGCCTGATCTACGAAGGCGTGCTGGAGCCGCCCAAGGGCAAGACCCCCGAAGACTGGGAGCCGCGTGAACAGACGCTTTTCCGGTCCACGGACTATGGCGACGACGTCGACCGCCCGGTCAAGAAATCCGACGGAAGCTGGACCTATTTCGCCCCGGATATCGCCTATCATTATGACAAGATCACCCGTGGCTACGATATGCTGATCGATGTCTTTGGCGCCGATCATGGCGGCTATGTCAAACGTATGAAGGCCGCCGTGGGCGCCCTCAGCGACAACCGTGTACCGCTGGACATCAAGCTGTGCCAGTTGGTCAAGCTCTACAAGAACGGTGAGCCGTTCAAGATGTCCAAGCGGGCAGGGACATTCGTGACCCTGCGCGATGTGGTCGAACAGGTCGGACAGGATGTCACCCGCTTCGTGATGCTGACCCGCAAGAATGACGCGCCGCTGGATTTCGATTTCGACAAGGTGATGGAACAGTCCAAGGACAACCCCGTCTTCTACGTCCAATACGCCAATGCGCGGGTGAATTCCGTGCTGCGCAAGGCGCGCGAGGCGGGTATTGCCGTGGATGACGCGACTTTGGCGGGTGCAGATCTGTCGGGCCTGACCCATGAAGCCGAGCTGGCCGTGGCCCGCAAGCTGGCTGAATGGCCCCGGATGGCCGAACTTGCAGGCCGCCTGAACGAGCCGCACCGGGTGGCGTTCTACCTCTATGATCTGGCCTCTGACCTGCATGCGCTGTGGAACCGGGGCAACGATGAACCCGCGCTGCGCTTCCTGCAGGAGGACAACCCTGCAACAAGCCAGTCCAAAATCGCGCTGGCCCGGTCCGTGACCGTTGTTATTTCTGCAGGTCTTGGTATTCTTGGGGTCACTCCGGCTGAAGAGATGCGATAACAGTCGCACACATGCGCCGGGGCAGGCAGTAAACGAACCCCGGCGGCCAAGTATCGTCGGCGTGCAAGCGAGGCGAGAAATGGCAGACAGGCATGACGTGCAGCACCCCGCTGCGCCCGGGCAAGGTAACAGTATCGCGAAACTCACCAATCTGGCAGGCGCGGCGATATCGTTGGCGCTTGTGATCGGCGTTGGTGTCTGGGGCTACAAGCTTCTGGTGCGGGATGTCAGTGGTGTGCCCGTGGTGCGGGCCGCCGAAGGGCCGATGCGTGTGCAGCCTGAAGATCCCGGTGGGCGGCAGGCATCGCATCAGGGTCTTGCGGTCAATGCGGTCGCGGCCGAAGGCACCGCTGCGAAACCCGCCGACAGGTTGATCCTTGCGCCCAAACCTCTGGACCTCACACTCGAGGATATGCCCAAACCCGAGCTTGCCGCACTTTCCGAGGCACCCTCCAGCAACGTGGCAGCGCCCGCGGCGGATGCTCCCATCCCCTCTGACGCGGACGACACGTCCCCCAGTCAGACCGCCGACGCGATCACCGATCAGGACCGCGCGGTTCAACTTGTCGCCGTCGAAGCCCTTGCGGCGCGCATGGCCGAAGGTGTCGCCCCTCTGCAAGATCTGGAACCAAGCGACCAGTCGGACACGCAATCCGTGGCCCAGGTCGAAACCGCTTCGATTGACGCGATTGGCCGGTCGCTGCGTCCCAAGCAGCGCCCCGCTGCCTTGGGCGCCACACAAGCAAGCGCGCCACCCCTGTCCAACTCCGACGCCAACGGCACCCCCCGCGAGATCGCCCCGGAAGACATCCCCGTGGGCACCCGTCTTGCACAGCTTGGCGCCTTTTCCTCGCCCGACATCGCGCGCAAGGAATGGACCCGTCTGGATGGGCGGTTCGGCGAATATCTCGAAGGTAAGGACCGGGTGATCCAGAAAGCCCAAAGCGGCGGTAGGACATTCTATCGACTGCGCGCCATGGGCTTTGCCGATATCAATGATGCGCGGCGGTTCTGTTCGGCGCTGGTGGCCGAAAACGCCGAGTGTATTCCGGTGGTTACAAGGTGAGTACGCCATTCGGGGCCTGCATCCTAGATGCCGAAGGCCCGCGTCTCACCGCCGAGGAAAAGCGCCTTTTCTCCCAGGCCGATCCCTTCGGTTTCATTCTTTTCGCGCGCAATATCGACACGCCGGACCAGGTGCGCGCGCTGTGTGCCGAGATGCGTGATGCCGTCGGCCGCGACGCGCCGATCACCATAGATCAGGAAGGCGGGCGCGTGCAGCGCCTGCGCTCTCCGATCTGGCGGGACTGGCTGCCGCCGCTGGAGCATGTCGCCGTCGCTGGACCCGCCGCCGAAGAGGCGCTCTATCTGCGCTACAGGATCATTGCCGCCGAACTGCGCGATCTCGGTATCGATAGCAATTGCGCGCCGCTGGTGGATGTTGCCGGTCCGGAAACCCATGATTTTCTGAAAAACCGCTGTTATGGCTTTGACCCCGGCACCGTTGCGCGCCTGGGGCGCGCGGTGGCCAATGGCCTGATGGATGGCGGCGTTCTGCCGGTCCTCAAGCATATTCCCGGTCATGGCCGCGCGGTCGTGGACAGTCATATGGATTTGCCGGTGGTGGATGCCGCGCATCGTGATCTGTCCGAGGTGGACTTTCTGCCGTTCAAGGCCCTCAACGACCTGCCGATGGGGATGACCGCGCATCTGGTCTATGCGTCGATTGATGACCAGCCCGCCACCACATCGCCGGTGATGATGCAGATCATCCGCGACGAGATCGGCTTCAACGGGTTGATCATGACCGATGACATTTCGATGAAGGCGCTCCAAGGATCGCTGCCTGACATCGCGCGGGCTTCTCTCGATGCCGGCTGCGATGTCGTTCTGCTGTGCAATGCAACGATCGAGGATCGCCGTGCAGTGGCGGATGTTTCCGGGTGGCTGTCTCCGGCGGGGCTGGCGCGTGCCGAAAGGGCGATCGAGGCCCGGCGCATCCCCGACGAGGTTGACATTCGCGCCCTTGAGGCAAAGCTTGACGTGCTGATAAACGGGCACGGTGATGGCTGACGACGATTTCGACGATGAGGGCAGGGCGAATGTGACCCCGGTGGCCGACCGGATGGCCGCCGAAGCCCTGATTGTCGATATCGACGGGTTCGAAGGTCCGCTGGACGTGCTTCTGATGCTGGGTCGCACCCAGAAGGTGGATCTGCTGAAGATCTCGGTGCTTGATCTGGCGCGGCAATATCTGGCGTTCGTTGACCGCGCCAAACAGCTGCGGATCGAGTTAGCGGCAGATTATCTGGTCATGGCGGCATGGCTCGCCTTTCTCAAATCGCGCCTGCTGCTGCCCCCGGACCCAACCGAAGATGGCCCCTCCGGCGAGGAACTGGCAGCGCATCTGGCCTTTCAGCTGGAACGCCTGCAAGCGATGCGCGAACATGCCGCCAAGCTCATGGCGCGTGACCAGTTGGGCCGCGATTTCTTTGCGCGTGGCATCCCCGAGGACATCACCCGCGTCAAGCGCGTGACCTATACTGCGACGCTTCTGGATCTGATGCAGGGATATGCCCGCATCCGGACCAAGGATGAATTCCGCCCCTATGCCATGGATCGCGACGCGATATTCACCATGGAACAGGCGCTTGAACGCATGCGCGGCCTGATCGGGTTTGCCGGGACATGGACCGATATCTCGACCTATCTGCCCGATGGGTTCACCACTGATCCGGCACGCCGGCGTTCGGCCACCGCGTCTACCTTCGCCGCCTCCCTGGAGCTTGCCAAGGAGGGCAAGATCGAAATCCGGCAATCCGATACATTCGCGCCGATCGAAGTGCGACGGAAGGATTAAGAACATGTCAGAAGATGCAGATAAAAAAGAAGAAAGTCTTTTTGATGCGCCTCCCATCGCCGAACAGGAGCGGATGTGCGAAGCCATCCTTTTCGCCACCGCCGAGCCGCTGACCATTAGGGATATGGAGGCCAGGATGCCGCATGGCTGCGATGCGGCCGAGGCGTTGGTCTATCTGCGCAAGCGTTATGAGGGGCGCGGTGTGAACCTCGTGAAGGTCGGCGATGCCTGGGCGATGCGCACCGCGCCGGACTTGGGATTCCTGATGCAGAAGGAAACCGTCGAGACCCGCAAACTCAGTCGGGCAGCCGTCGAAACCCTCGCGATCATCGCCTATCACCAGCCCGTCACCCGCGCCGAGATCGAAGAAATTCGCGGTGTTTCGGTCAGTCGTGGCACAGTGGATCAATTGCTGGAAATGGAGTGGATCCGGTTTGGCCGCCGCAAGATGACGCCTGGCCGGCCTGTGACGTTCGTGGTCACTCAGACATTCCTCGATCACTTCGGCCTTGAATCTGCCCGCGATCTGCCGGGCCTCAAGGAATTGCGCGCGGCCGGGCTTCTGGAAAACCGTCCCGCACCCGGCGCCATGCCGCAAATGGGCGAGGGCGATCCAGATGCCGACGAGCAATCTTCGGAAGGTCAAAGCGAACTTTTCGAGGATTGATACGGCTATTTGGCCCAATGCCCTGAAATTTCCATGTTTTGATGCTATATAGGCATCAACAGGTGCACCAATAAACGAGTGAGGCAGTCATGAACGTCAACAGTATCATCACCATGATCGTGCGCATGGTCATGCGAACCGTCGTCAGCAAAGGCGTGAACGCCGGCGTCAACGCCATGAGCAAACGGGGCGGCGATGCTGCGCAGGGGGACGCCCCCTCGCAATCCGCAGCCGCCCGCAAGACCCAGCAACGCGCCAATCAGGCGATTCGTATCGGGCGTCGCTTCGGTAGATTCTGACCGGCCAATCCTGATCTGGCCTGTGCCGTTTTGAAAGTTTCGCGAAAACAGCCTTGCGCGACCGTCTGCGCAGGGTCCAATCGTGATCCACAGTCCAGCTGTCGCTGATGTCTCAGGTCAACCGCCGAACGCTTCAGCCTGCGCGGAAATGCTTGCTCAGCTTCAGGCCCTGTCCCTGGTAATTGGATTTGATGCCGGACCCATAAAGCTGGTCGGGTATCTGGCTCATCTTCTCATAGACCAACCGCCCCACGATCTGCCCATGTTCCAGCACAAAGGGCGCCTCGTGGCAGCGTACCTCCAGGACACCGCGTGACCCGGCTCCGCCCGCCGCATCGTGCCCGAAACCGGGATCGAAAAAGCCCGCGTAATGCACTCTGAATTCGCCCACCATCGCCAGATAGGGTGCCATTTCCGCCGCATAAGACGGGGGGATATGCACCGCTTCACGGCTGACAAGGATATAAAACGCACCGGGATCGAGGATGATGCGCCCCTGGCCCGAGTGGACCTCTTCCCAGTAGTCCGCCGGATCATAGCCGCCGATCCTGTCCAGATCGATGATCCCTGTATGAGGTTTGGCGCGATACCCGACCAACGTGCCCGACGCGGGTTTCAGGTCAACGGAAAACCCAAGCCCATCGCTGATGACCGCCTCACCATCGACAAGCGGTGTTTCCGAATGCAGCTGCCGCAACGCGGCGTCATCCAGCACAGCGTTGCCTTCGCGAAAGCGGATCTGGTTGAGCCGCATCCCGGGGCGCACCAGAACCGAAAACGAGCGTGGGCAGATCTCGGCATAAAGCGGACCGCAATAGCCCATCGGAACACGGTCAAATTCCGTGCCGCCATCGGTGATCGCCCGGGTAAGCAAATCCAGCCGCCCGGTCGAGGATTTGGCATTGGCCACCGCCTGCAAGTCTGCCGGCAGGTCCAGCGACTCCATCAGGGGCACCACATAGACACAGCCCTTTTCCAAAACGGCGCCTTGGCTGAGGTCGATGCTGTGCATCTCGAATTCCGGAAGCCGTTCGGTCACTGTACGCCCGTGACCGGCAAGAAACGACGCCCGCACCCGGTAGGCCACATGGCCAAGCCGCAAATCAAGGCTGGCTGGTTGAACCTGCTCCGAGGATACGCCTGTCGTCGCTGAAATCCGCCCATCGGCGATCATCGCCGAGATTTGCTGGCTGGCCAAAACACCGGTCATCTCGTCCCCCTGATTGTCCGGGCCAAACCGTACCGGGCATACCTCGCGCCTGTCTTCGGCGCCGATAAGCAAGAGTGGGGGGCGGAATAATTGGTCGGGCTAGCAGGATTCGAACCTGCGACCTCCCGTCCCCCAGACGGACGCGCTACCAGACTGCGCTATAGCCCGACTTGGGCTGTTACATACCTGTTTTGAGAACGGGAACAAGAGGAATTTGGAATTTTCCACTCAGCTATCGTGCCGCTGCGCCGCGCGGTCCACAACCTCCCGTAAACGGTCCATCAAGGTCTCGATCCGGTGGCGTTTATCGTCCCCGATCGGTGTGCTTTGCATCGACAGCCGCGACAGCAGACCGGCCTGCGCCGCCACATCGTCCGACGGATCGTCAGGCACGCTCACATCGGCGGGCTTGAAGGCCGGTGGGGCAGGCGGTGCCTCGGGGGGGATGTCCTTGGCAGGTGGCTCGGCTTCGGGTTCGGCGTCGGGCTCCGTGGGTGTCCCGGCGTCGATGTCGGTCTCAGCCTCGGTCTCTGCCTTGGCCTCAGCCCCAGTCTCAGCCTCAGCCCGACGGTGACTGAAACTGGGCATCACGGGCGGTGTCGTGGTTTCATCGCTGGTTGTCCCAGTCCCCGCATCCTCGGGGGCATCGGCACTCTGAAGCGCCT
>JALQUE010000326.1 GCA_023260815.1 Roseovarius sp. | reverse complement strand
GTCTGGATCAACCACGAGCCGGAAGCCTTCGTTCACACCACCAAAATGGTCCCGAACGCCGCCCCGTCGGGCGAATTGAATTACCGCAGGTTCACCAGAGCCTGAGTGAAAAACCCTCTTGATCCGGCCTGTGGCGGCGTTCCAAGGTCGCGCGGGCCGGATCATTCTTCCACAGGGTCATACGGAGAACGTCCTTGCTGTATTACCTGACCAAACGCCTTGGACTGTCGGCGGTGGTGATCTGCCTGGTCGTGCTGGTGCTCTTTTCCTTGCTGCACCTGATCCCCGGCGATCCGGCGACCATTGCCCTCGGCCCGCGCGCAACCGAAGACGCGATTGCCCGCTATGCCGCCAAGATGCATCTCGACGAACCGGTCTGGCGTCAGTTCCTGATATATATCGGCAATGCCGTGACCGGCGATCTGGGGCTTGACGTGTTTTCCGACCGGCCAGTCACCACGATCATCCTGGAGCGGATCGGCTTCACGCTCGCCCTTGTCGGCGCAGGGATGGGCTGGGCCATGCTGATCGGTATTCCTCTGGGATGCCTCGCGGCGGTAAAACCCAACAGCTGGCTTGATCGCATCACGGGCGTCTTGTCCGTGGGGACCATCGCTGTGCCCTCGTTTCTGGTGTCGATATGGGCCCTTTTGATCTTCGCGGTGCATCTGCGCTGGCTTCCTGCCATCGGCGCCGGAGAACCCGGTGACATTGGCGATCAACTCAGCCACCTTGTCCTTCCGGCCTTTGCCATCGGGCTTAGCTGGGTGGGCTATCTCGCGCGGATGGTGCGCGCGTCGATGCTCGAGGTCATGGGGGAGACCTATATCCGCTCGGCGCGCGCCTTCGGGTTGCGCCCGCGAACCGTGATTTTCGGCTACGCCCTGCGCGTCGCCATTCTGCCGACCATCACGCTGATCGGCATGGGTTTTGGCGGTATGATTTCGTCAACCGTCTTTGCCGAGATCATCTTTGCCCGCCCCGGCATCGGCAAACTGATCTTCGACGCCGTGATGGCGCGCAACTTCCCGATCGTGCAGGGCGCGGTGCTGGTGGCCACCAGCCTCTATATCCTCGTCGTCCTGATGTCCGACATCCTCATAGCCTGGTTTGATCCCCGTGTCCGAGACTCCCTCTGAATCCAAAACCGGCATACCGGCGGTCGATGCATCGGGCCTTCCCGACCATCCAGACCCGGTCGATAGCCGTGAATCCGCCGCCCGCGAGCGCCGCGAAAAGCTGCGCCTGTTCCTGACCAACTGGCAAGGCGTGACCGGGCTGATCCTTGTCATCCTGTTTTTCGCCAGCGCCATTTTCGCGCCCTGGCTTGCGCCTTATGATCCAAACGCCCTCGACGTCCCTGCCCGCCTTTCCGGGCCGACCTGGGATCATCTGGCCGGCACCGATCAATTGGGGCGGGACACCCTGTCTCGCATCCTCTACGGCGGGCGTGTCGCGCTCAAGATCGCGGCCATCGGTGTTTCCGTGGCACTGGTTGTCGGGCTGGTCCTCGGCATGATCGCCGGGTTCGGTCCGCGCTGGCTGGACAGCTTGCTGCTGCTCGTTTTCGACACGTTGCGGTCATTCCCGACCATCGTCCTCGCGCTGGCCACAGTGGCGCTGACCGGGCCAAGCCTTGGGGTGGTTCTGGCCATCGTCATCATCACGTCGATCCCGCAATATGCGCGGGTGGCGCGCACCGCGACCCTGACCCTTCGCAACACCGAATTCATCCTGGCCGAACGGTCACTTGGGGCCAGCATGGCGCGCACCCTGGTGCATCACGTGATGCCGAATGTCATCGGCCCGCTGCTGATCCTCGCTGCGATGGATGTGCCGGTGGTGGTCACCGTCGAGGCCGGGCTCAGCTTTCTCGGCCTCGGCGTCTTGCCGCCCACGGCCAGTTGGGGCACGATCCTCAACGAAGGTTATCTGGTGATCCGGGATGCCCCCTGGATGGTCATCGCCGGAGGCATCCCCCTTATCCTGACAACCCTGGGCTTTACCTTCCTCGGTGAAGCGCTGCGCGATATCTTCGATCCTCGAATGGGCAAAGGACGCTGACATGCCGAAGGATTCCATCCCTTCGCCCGACATCTTGCTCGATATCCAAGATCTCTCGGTCGAGTTCCGAACACCGCGCGGTCGGGTCAAGGCCCTGCGGAACATCTCGTTTCCCATCCGAAAGAAGCGGATCATCGGGATCGTCGGTGAAAGTGGCTCTGGCAAATCGACCGTGCTCTGGGCGCTGCTTGGGCTGCTGGCGAAAAATGCCGAAGTGACCAGCGGCGAGGTCCGGTTCGACGGTCGCGATCTGCTGACAGCCAAGGAGGCGCATATGCGCGCGATCCGTGGCGAAGACATATCGGTGGTCTTTCAAGACCCGATGACAAGCCAGATCCCGGTGCTGACCTATGCCCGTCAGATGCGCGATATCCTGTATCGCAGGCCCGGCCTGTCCACCGCCGCGAAACGGCGCATGGCAGTTGAAATGCTGGCCAAGGTCGGCATTCCCGACCCCGACCGTCGGATCGAACAGTATCCCCACCATTTCTCGGGCGGGATGCGTCAGCGCGCGGGGATCGCCATGGCGCTGCTGACCGGTCCACAGCTGTTGCTGGCGGATGAACCGACAACAGCCCTCGACGTGACGATGGAGGCGCAGATCATCCATCTTTTGAAGGACTTGCAAAAAGAACTTGATGCAACGGTCGTGGTCGTCTCACACAATCTCGGGCTGATCGCAGAACTCTGTGATGATGTCGTGGTCATGTATGCCGGCGAGGTGGTCGAGTCCGGCGACGTGCGTGAAATTTTCCACAACGCGCAGCATCCCTACACCCGTGCGCTGCTTGAATGCGACCCGGCCCGGATCGACGACGTGTCCCGCAAACTGCCGGTGATCCCCGGTGACATACCCGATCTCACCAAGACGCTTTCGGGCTGCATCTATGCGCCCCGCTGCCAACGCGCCCGTCCGGTATGTCGCCAAATCCTGCCGCCGGATGTCGCCCGTGGCGGCTTTGGCCTTGCGCGATGTCATCTGCTCGACGGGCCACACCGTGATCCCGACTGGCCGCCGCCGCTGACCGTGATGACCTTGGGTCAAGACGGGACAGGGGCAATCAAGGCCCCGCGCCGACACAGCGACAAACCGCTCCTCGAGGTGTCTGACCTGAACGTTCAGTTCGAAACGGTCGGCCCTGTGCGGGCGCGTCTCAAAGGCCTAACGCAACGGCATGTGGACGCCGTGCTGGATGTCAGCCTGTCGATCGCACCTGGCGAAACCTTGGGGCTGGTCGGTGAAAGTGGGTCCGGCAAAACGACGCTGGGGCGTTGTGTGCTCAACCTCGTAACCTCGCAATCAGGCAGTGTCCGCTTCGAGGGGCAGGACATCCGCAACATGCCAGAATCCCGGTTCAAACCGCTGCGCCGCGACATGGCGATGATGTTCCAGGATCCGGTCGGGTCGCTCAGCCCGCGCAAATCCGTCCGCGCCCTCATCACCGAACCTTTCCAGATCCACGGCGTCACCGGGGACGATCTTGACGCCAAATTCTAATGGGAGTCCACCTTCACCAATAACCAAGAAAGTTCACAATATCCCATGGTTGAAATGTACTCCAACCTCTTCAACATGGCTGTCACAGGCATGAAACAAGCCAAGATGCTGGAGACCGTCAATGTCAAAGTCGCATGCCACTACCTTCAGCAGTCGGCTTGGGTCTTCAACCATCTGATGACACTG
>JALQUE010000187.1 GCA_023260815.1 Roseovarius sp. | reverse complement strand
TTTAAATAGATTTTCTCCGAATAGCTGACCCACCTCCCGATTGCAGGACCCCAACATCGACTGCAGGCTACCACTAACAACGACAATGATGCCACCATGAAACGGTTCATCAAAAGACTTGCCACACCGCTGTCATTAATTTTTGGCACTGTCACCTCGCTACGCGCGGAGGTCTACGCGCGGGTGCCTCGCGCTGAGATCCCTCTTCCCGTGATCGCTGTAGGCAATCTCGTGCACTCCGGGACCGGCAAAACCCCAGTAACCCTCGCGCTAACCCGCGCGCTATTCTCCAACCACAAACTCCCCGTGGCGATAATCACGCGTGGATACGGCCGAAGGGAGCCGTTTCTCTCCCGCCTCACCCCCACGATGCTGCAGCGCGGCCCATCGAAGCCGCCGTTCGTCGCGCTTGCGAACCTCGGCGGCGGTTGGATGGCAGCTGTGCGGACAAAGCCGCCATTGCGCACTTATAGACGAAGGCCGGCTTTGGGCTGGCGGGTCCAGATAACTCCTGAAAGAAGCACGACAAGTACAGCGAAAGTTGTGATGACGGATTTGGCGATCGTGGCTGAGCTGGCGGCATAAACCAGAGGAACCGAAATGCCTGGCCAGCTCCAAATCATGGCAACGATACCAAGGTTCTCGATGTAATCGAACAGAGCACTGCTGGTGGAAAGGGCGATACCGAAGCGGACCAGCTTGCTTTCCGGTATCCGTTGCCCGATCCAGAGAAGCGTGGCGATCAGCGTCAATGCGAGCGTGGCCGGATATAGCGTGTCCAAAGGTATCTGGTAACCAAGATAGTACGCACGCCCCTCGGTACCAAGCGCCTCAAGAAGCGTCGCGGCGTCTGCAGGGCCATAACCCAAGGGGCGCATATCGAACGGGACGTGCCCCGAGACTGTCTCGATGTGGGCGAGCGTGACTTTGATCATCAGCAGATAGATCGATGTACCGATCAACCCGCAGCCAATCGCGATAACTCCCATGTGCCTGGACAGAATTCCGTTCGTCATTTCGTAACCTCCTTGAACTGCGCCACTCATGCCTGCAGACGAAGACACCCGCATTATCATTTGATAAGGCTTGCCAAGATGGATTTACGGACCTTTCTCACACAGTCACCTGACTTGTCTGATATGACCTGCGCAGACGAATTCGCGTCTCGCTGGCGACGAAAGCGCGTGAACAAAGGGGCGCACCTCTCCCGGCAAGAACAGCCCGAAACAAATGAATTCATTCTTTTGGAAGGATGCCTGGCGAGCAGGATTTGTGACCAGGAAGGCAAGGAAGTCTGCGTTGGCTTTTACATGGGCCCCTGTGTTGTCACGCCAAATATCGCGCGAACGCGGGACGGCCTGTCTCTCGTGTCCATTGCAGCAACGACTGATGCTACGCTTGCTTGGATTGACAGTGAGCTCCTTACAGGTCTGATGCTCTCATCCGAGCCCATCCGGAATTGGGCCAACGCGGTTCTGCGGGACGCATTGAGCAAGAAGGCTGAACGCGAGTGGTGCCTCGCGGCGCTTGGAGGTGCTGAGCGGCTCAATTGGTTTCGCCAATCGTTCCCCGGCTATGAAGACATCTTCACCCATTCGTTGATTGCTTCATTTTTGGGCGTTACGCCGGTCACAATGAGCCGTTTGCGGGCCTTCGATCGAAATAGATAGGAAGCTGGCCTTGGAACGTGGCGCAACACCCGGCGCATTGGACTCGAAGCAGACCTCGGAGGCATCGCAGCATCATGTGATATGATGCCTTGTCAACGTCGGGTTGTCGATGTGGGAGGGCGTGGTGGTTCGGAGGATCCATCATGGAAACATCAAACTTACGCGTGTCTAAAAGCTGGTGCTTCACCAGCGCTACCCTCTTTGACGCGCGCGGGCGCCGTCCGCCTCGTCCGGAGCGGTTCACCTGCCGGCCCACCGGGCATCGACAAGGGGCTGGGGCCGAAGCGCGGTGCGAATGCCGGTCCCGGTGGCGTCAGGAATTCGCCTGCGGTGTTGCTCCAGATCAATGCGCGTCCCGCCGTCCGGGGCATTCTGTCATCCTCATACCGATTGCCACGGCCCGCGTTGGTTGCAACGATCTTTGGTCTTGGCCTGCGGGTTCCCGGTCCATGACCAGAAGGTAGGCAGATGACGAAATCACCCCGCAAGGCCGCGCCGAAATCACCAGGTCTCCCTGTGCCGGTCGTTGCGCCGCGGCGCGCCTTGTCCCGATCCGGTCCCCGTCTCGAACATCCGCACCAGAACCTCGACCGCGCCGCGCGGGCGGCGGTGGCCCGGTTGAGCGCGGGGATCTCGCCGCATTCCTTTATCGAAGCCTGGGCCGACTGGGCCCAGCACGTGAGCCAGGCGCCGGGACGCCAACTGGAACTGATCGAACGTGCGCAGCGCAACGCCCTCTCGCTGATGGCGCATCCCGGGGGCACCAAAGGCGACGCGGAACCGCCCTTCGCTCCGAAACCGTTCGATCACCGGTTCGGCCACCCCGGCTGGCAGAAGTTGCCCTTCAGCCTGTGGCAGCAGTCCTTTCTGGCCGCGCAGGACTGGTGGGACTATGCCACCGATCCGCTGCGCGGCTTGCAACCGGCGGATGCCGCGCGGACGCGGTTCATGGTGCGGCAGGCTCTCGATGTGATGTCGCCGTCGAATTTTCCCGCCCTCAACCCCGAGATCATCGAGGCCACCGTCCGCTCACGCGGCCGAAACCTGGCCGAGGGCGCGGTCAATTTCGCGCATGATGCCTTGAAGACTGTCACACAATCCCGCACCCCGGCCCCCGAAGGGTACCGGATCGGCGAGGATCTGGCCTGCACGCCGGGACAGGTGGTGTTCCGCAACGACCTGTTCGAACTGATCCAGTATGCGCCCCGGACCGCCGAGGTTCAGGCCGAACCGATCCTGATCGTTCCGGCCTGGATCATGAA
>JALQUE010000180.1 GCA_023260815.1 Roseovarius sp. | reverse complement strand
CCCGTCTAACCGTTTGGATTCGTGATGTGAATCCTTCACGGTGAGAGTTCTGCAACAACGCCGTTCGACCCCGAGATGAGCTGGGATGCCGCGCGGACAGGCAGGCGTGGCCGCCAGCAGACCTACAGCGATGCCGCCATTCAGACGTGCCTGACGATGAAAGTGCTCTTCGGCATGGCGCTCAGGCAGACGACCGGCTTCGTCGAGAGCCTGCTGCAGCTGGTTGGCCTCGACTGGACGGTGCCTGACTTCAGCACCCTGTCCCGCCGTCAGAAGACCTTGGCTGTGAACATACCGTATCGCGGGTCCAAGGGGCCGCTGCACCTGCTGATCGACAGCACTGGCATCAAGGTCGAGGGCGAAGGCGAGTGGCACGCCCGCAAGCATGGCGGCCCGAAACGGCGCGTCTGGCGCAAGATCCATCCGGGGAGTGATGAGGAAACGCTGGAGGTTCGGGCCGTGGAGATCACAGCGAGCCACATCGGCGATGCGCCAGTGTTACCCGACCTGCTCAAACAGATCCCGGCGCACGAGCAGATCGGCAGCGTCACCGCCGAACCCGCCTCGAAACGAAGATGCACTGTGTGAAACTGCTGGGGCAGCGCCTCATGGCACGGGACTTCGACCGCCAGGTCGCGGAGCTTCAGGTCCGTATCGCCGTGCTCAACGGCTACACCGCGCTCGGCATCCCTGTCACAGAGGCCGAGCGATAAGTCTGTCCGGGGAAAGGGGAAACCCGGCCATCGGCTCTTTTGTGCAACAGAAGCAACCAAGAAGGAAAAAAACCTGTGGCAAGTCATCGACACTGACTGAATACTTAGGAGCGGCGTTCTGACCGCAGACCGCCAAGCATGCTGGTGCCAAGAAACACCAGGGCGGCGACGCAGACGATGGACGGACCCGCAGGAGTGTCGAGGGCGTAGGACGCGCGCAGGCCTGTAAAGGCGGACAGGCTGCCGATCACGGCCGCAATCAACGCCATTTGTTCGGGCGTGCGAGACAGCGGCCGCGCGGCGGCGGCAGGTATGATCAGCATGGCCGCGATCAGCAAGACGCCCACCACCTTGATCGCGACGGCGACCGTGATGGCCAAGGCCAGTGTGAGGATCAGTTGTTCGCGCCGCGGGTCGATCCCGCTGGCATAGGCGAGTTCCTCGCTGAGCGTGGATGTCAGAAGCGCCGACCAGCGCCAGCCGATCAGCCCGACGACCAGGGCTGCACCGCCCCAGATCACCGTCAGATCGCCGCGGGACACGGCGAGGATGTCGCCAAAGAGATAGGCCATCAGGTCGATGCGGATGCCTGACAGAAAGGACACCGCGACCAACCCGAACGCCAGGGCGGAATGTGCCAGAACGCCCAGAAGCGTGTCCATCGCGTATCCGCGCCCGGTCAACACCGTCACGATCATCGCCATGGCCAATGCCACCGCCATGGCCCCTGCAAAGACGGAAACCTGCAACGCCAGCGACAGGGCTACGCCCAGAATCGCGGCATGGGCCGTTGCGTCGCCGAAATAGGCCATGCGGCGCCAGACCACGAAGCTGCCGAGGGGGGCGGCGGCCACGGCGACGCCGACGCCCGCAAGGGCGGCGCGGGTCATGAAATCATCCAGCATTACTCTGCGGCCTCGGTCTGTTTGTCAGATGGCGCATGGGCGTGCCCATGCGCGCAGGTTTCATCATGGGCGTGGTCATGCTCATGTCGGTACAGTGCCAGAGCCCCGCCCGTTCCCGTCCCGAAGAGCGCGCGATATTCCGGCGCGGCAGAGACGATCTCGGGCGTGCCTTCGCAACAGACGTGCCCGTTGAGACAGATGACCCGATCCGAGGCGCTCATGACCACATGCAGCTCATGGCTGATCATCAACACCGCGCAGCCGGTTTCCCGGCGCACCTCCTCGATCTGAAGGTAAAAGGCGGCGGAGCCGGGCTGGTCCAGACCCTGCGTCGCCTCGTCCAGCAAAAGGACGTCGGGCTGGATGATCAGGGCGCGCGCCAGCAGGACACGCTGGAACTGACCGCCCGACAGCGCTGACATCTGTCGCTTCGACAGGTCGGGCACGCCGGCCCGTTTCAGTGCCTGCGCGCAGGCCGACCGGCTGGTGCCGCCGGGCAGCGCCAGGAACCGTTCCACCGTGATGGGCAATGTCGGATCAATGTGGAGCTTCTGCGGAACATAGCCAATCCGCAGCCCGGGCTTGGATGTGATCCGCCCCGACGTCGGGCGTACCGCGCCGATCAAGGCGCGCAGCAAGGTGGTCTTGCCAGACCCGTTCGGCCCGACGATTGTCACGATCTCACCGGGTTCGATCGTGATCGACACGTTCCGCAACACGGTGTTGGCGCCGTAGGCGACACTGATTTTTTCCACGGACATCAGGCTCATGTCCTGTCTTTCTCCGCGCAGGCGGGGCAGACGCCTTCGGCCTCGACCATGATGTGCTCTATCTCGAATCCCGCCGCGCGAGAGGCCTCGCCGAGGGCGCCGCGCGTGAGCGCCGATCGCGTTTCGGCCACCGATTGGCACAACCGGCAAATC
>JALQUE010000064.1 GCA_023260815.1 Roseovarius sp. | reverse complement strand
GGTTTCATAGAGCAGTACAAGGCACAGCGAGCCTGCGAGCAGGCCCATGTAAGCGCTCAGCCAACGCCCCAGCACCCGCGACGACGCCATCGCGCCCGTCGACGCCACCACCCCCCAGCGCCAAACCGCCGACGCTGGCATCGAATGTATCAACTGCGGTATCTGTTATGCCGCCTGTGATACCGTGGCGGGGAACCCCGATTACCTTGGCCCTGCCGCCCTCCAGCGGGCGTGGACCCTGCTCAACGACACCAAGGACGGCGGGCGTACCGCCATCCTCGACGCGGTCTCCGGCTCGGGCGGATGTCACAATTGCCACTCCATGGGCAGCTGCACCCGCTACTGCCCGAACGCGCTTGACCCGATGTCGGCCATCGCCGGCCTGAAGCGCGAAACCTTCCGTCACGCCCTCCGGAGAAAGCGCGATGCTTGATCTGAAACTCTATATGGCTCAACGGCTTACTGCCCTCATCATGGCGCCCTTGGTGATCGGCCATATCGCCGTGATGATCTATGCCATCCAAGGCGGCCTCAGCGCCGCCGAGATCCTTGGCCGCACGCAGGGATCGGTCTTCTGGTTCGCATTCTATGGGCTGTTTGTCTTGGCGGTCTCGGTCCATGCCGCCATCGGCCTACGGGTGATCGCCCATGAATGGGCCGGGCTGAAGGGACGCGCCCTCACCGGTTTGACTTGGGGCGTGGGCCTTGGCCTGCTGCTGATGGGAGCACGCGCCGTCTGGGCCGTGACATGGGCATGATGCGCCCTGCCCGTTCACACCCGCTGTGGCTGGCCTTCGTGCTGCACAGGATTTCCGGCCTTGCTCTGGCGCTGTTCCTGCCGCTGCATTTCTGGGTTCTGGCCAAGGCGCTCACCGACCCCGAACAATTGGACGCCTTCCTGCGGCTGACCGACAATCCGGCGGTGAAGCTGGCGGAATTCGGCCTTGTTTTCCTGCTTGCGGTGCATTTCTTCGGCGGCCTTCGCCTGCTCGCGCTCGAGCTGCTGCCATGGCCCGCGCGCCACAAGACACTGGCCGCCGCCGCCGTGGCGCTGGCCTTCTTCGTATCCGGCACCTTTTTCCTTGAGGCGATCTGACCATGCGACCCGAGATCGACACCCACGACACCGACATCCTGATCCTCGGCACCGGGGGCGCGGGGCTGTTCGCTGCGCTGCACGCCCAGAAAGCCGCGCCTGAAGGAACGAAAATCACCATTGCCGTCAAAGGTTTGATCGGCAAATGCGGATGCACGCGCATGGTGCAGGGGGGCTATAACGTGGCGCTTGGCGGCGGCGACACCGTCGAACGGCATTTCATGGACACGATCCGCGGCGGCAAATGGCTGCCCGATCAGGACATGGCGTGGCGCCTGTGCGAAACCGCCGTGACCCGCATCCAGGAACTTGAAAACGAGATCGGCTGCTTCTTTGACCGCAACCCCGACGGCTCCCTGCACCAGAAGGCCTTTGCCGGACAGACCGCCGACCGGACGGTACACAAGGGCGATCTGACCGGAATCGAGATCATCAGCCGCCTGATGGAACAGGTGCTGGCCCGGCCGGTCGAAAAGCTGCAGGAACATCGCGCCATCGGCCTGATCCCCACGCGCGACGGGCGCGCATTGGCGGGCGTTCTGATGATCGACATGCGCACAGGCCGCTTCCGCTTCGTGCGCGCCAAGGCGGTTCTGATGGCCACGGGCGGCGGCCCGACCATGTACAAGTATCACACGCCTTCGGGCGACAAGACGATGGATGGGCTTGCCATGGCGCTGCGCGCGGGACTGCCGCTGCGCGACATGGAAATGGTTCAGTTTCACCCCACGGGCCTCTTGGCAGGTGATCACACCCGGATGACCGGCACCGTGCTGGAAGAAGGCTTGCGCGGCGCAGGCGGGCATCTGCTGAACGGCGCGGGTCATCGCTTCATGTTCGACTATGATCCCAAGGGCGAACGGGCCACGCGCGATGTGGTCAGCCGCTGCATCTATGACGAAATGCGCCGCGGCAACACCTCGCCCAATGGCGGGGTCTATATCTCGATGGGCCATCTCGGTCCGGCCTTCGTCGCCGAGAAGTTCAAGGGCATGGTCAAGCGCTGCGCCGATTGCGGCTTCGATCTGGCCGGTGGCCGGGTCGAGGTGGTGCCGACCGCGCATTACTTCATGGGTGGCGTGGTGGTCGATGTGGACACGCGCACGGCGCTTGAAGGGCTTTATGTCGCCGGCGAGGACGCAGGCGGCGCGCATGGCTCGAACCGGCTTGGCGGCAATGGCGTGGCCAATTCCACCGTATATGGCGGCATTGCGGGCGACGTGATGGGCGCCG
>JALQUE010000041.1 GCA_023260815.1 Roseovarius sp. | reverse complement strand
GCTGCGATGCGGCATGGGGGCATTTACCACGCGATGAAACCCTGTATTGCTGGGCGCATGGGCAAGATGATCGAAATGCCGTTATGGGTGCTGATGCTTCTGGTCGCCTTCGCGGCGGTGACCTTTGCATCGCATTTCCTGTTCCCATCGGTTCGCTGGTTTTTCAGGCGCAGAATGGAGCGCGCGGTCGCAAGGTTGAATGCGCGTCTGGAGCGTCCGATCGAGCCGTTCAAGCTGGCGCGGCGGCACGACATGATCCAGCGGCTGATCTATGATCCGGATGTCAGCCGGGCGATTGCCGATCATGCAAAGTCCGAAGGGGTCCCCGAAAACGTCGCCTTCGAGAAGGCCAGGCGATACGCTCGCGAAATCGTGCCGGGATTTTCCGCGGTTGCGTATTTCAGTGTGGCGATTCGGGTGGCGAAATGGCTGTCCAAGGCGCTCTACCGGGTGCGGCTGTGCCATTTCGACGACGCCACGCTGGCCAAAGTGGACCGGGGCGCGACGGTGGTGTTCGTGATGAACCACCGCTCGAACATGGATTACATGCTGGTCACATGGCTGGCCGCCGAACGCTCGGCCTTGTCCTATGCGGTAGGGGAATGGGCGCGCGTCTGGCCATTGTCGCGGCTCATCAAGGCGATGGGGGCGTATTTCATCCGTCGCAAATCGCGCAACGAGCTGTATCGGCGGGTGCTGGCGCGCTATGTGCAGATGGCCACCGATGGCGGGGTGACGCAGGCGGTATTCCCCGAAGGCGGGCTGAGCCTTGATGGCGGGCTGGCGCTGCCCAAGCTGGGTATTCTCAAATACATCGTCGAAGGCCGGGACGCCACGACGCGGGATGTGGTCTTTGTGCCGGTTGCGCTGAATTACGATCGCGTCTTCGAGGACCGCATTCTTGTTGCCGCCGATCAGAAGGGCGAGCGCCGCTTTCGGGCGCGGATCAGCGTGGTGGCGCGGTTCATCCTTCATCAACTCTGGCTGTGGGTGCGCGGGCGCTATCATCGGCACGGCTATGCGGCGGTGAGTTTCGGCGCGCCCCTGTCGCTGACCGAGTTCCGGGCCGAGCGCCCCGGCGCAGAGGTCGAAGAGTTGGGCGAACAGCTGATGGAGAGGATCGGTCAGGAGATTCCGGTGTTGCCTGTGCCTCTGGTGGCGCGGGCGCTGCTGGAAAACGGCCCCATGACACGTGTCGCTCTGGAGCAGGCGGTGACCGACATGGTGGCACACGTGCCGCAGGCGCATGTCCATTTGCCACGGATGGACATGGCCTATTGCGTGGAGGTCGGATTGCGGATGCTGGTGGGGCGAGGCATCGTATCCGATCGGCAAGGACAGCTTTGTATTGTCGAGGACGAAAAACCGGTTCTTGCCTTTTACGCCAAGTCCATTGCGCATCTTTTTCGCGACTGCAGCATCTGATTTTGGTCATTGCTGCAACTGCAGGGTCATAAAATTACAAAATATGGCATCGCAGCATTGCATTGTTGCGCGTAGGGTTATATCCAGCTTCGAAACCCGTGATTCTGCATTGCGGCAAGATTGGACACCACAAGGAGGCTGAACATGGCTCTGGATACCGATATAGGCATCGCTCCCTATGACGCGCCCGAAAAAGATCTGTACGAGATCGGCGAAATGCCTCCGTTGGGCCATGTGCCCAAGCAGATGTATGCATGGGCGATCCGTCGCGATCGGCATGGTGAGCCTGACAAGAGTTTCGAGGTCGAGGTGGTCGACACATGGGAGATCGACAGCAACGAGGTGCTGGTTCTCGTGATGGCGGCCGGCGTGAACTACAATGGCGTGTGGGCCGGTCTTGGCGAACCGATCAGCCCGTTTGACGGCCACGGAACACCCTATCATATCGCTGGCTCGGATGCGGCGGGTGTGGTGTGGAAGGTCGGCTCGGCGGTGAAAACCTGGAAGGTCGGTGACGAGGTGGTCATCCACTGCAATCAGGACGACGGCAACGACGAGGATTGCAACGGCGGCGACCCGATGATGTCCCCCACGCAGCGTATCTGGGGATATGAGACCCCGGACGGAGCGTTTTCCCAGTTCACCCGCGTGCAGGCCCAACAGCTGATGCCGCGGCCCAAGCACCTGACATGGGAGGAATCGGCCTGTTACACGCTGACGCTGGCCACCGCCTACCGGATGTTGTTCGGACATGCGCCGCATGAGTTGAAGCCGGGCCAGAACGTGCTGGTCTGGGGCGCTTCGGGGGGGCTTGGGTCGTATGCGATCCAGTTGGCCAACACCGTGGGCGCCAACGCGATTGGTGTGATCAGCGACGAATCCAAGCGGCAATTCGTGATGGATCAGGGCGCGCGCGGCGTCATCAATCGCAAGGATTTCAATTGCTGGGGCCAGCTTCCGAAGGTGGGCACGGAAGACTATAACACCTGGCTGAAAGAAGCCCGGAAGTTCGGCAAGGCGATTTGGGACATCACCGGCAAGGGCGTGAATGTCGACATGGTGTTCGAACATCCCGGCGAGGCCACGTTCCCGGTTTCGACGCTGGTTTGCAAGAAGGGTGGCATGATCGTGATTTGCGCCGGCACCAGCGGCTTCAACTGCACGTTCGACGTGCGTTACATGTGGATGCACCAGAAGCGCCTGCAAGGGTCACATTTTGCGCATCTCAAGCAAGCGGCATCGGCCAACCGTCTGATGATCGAGCGGCGTCTCGATCCCTGTATGTCCGAAGTGTTCCCGTGGGATCAGATCCCGGCCGCGCATATGCAGATGCTGCGCAACGAGCACAAGCCGGGCAATATGGCCGTTCTGGTGCAGTCGCCCAAGACCGGCCTGCGCACCTTCGAGGACGTTCTCGAAGCCGGCAAGTAACGCCGTCAGGTTTCTCCGGAGGAGGAGAGGCGCCCGCGAATCGGTCTTACCGGTCGCGGGCGATTTCATTTTCCGCTCTGTTTCAAACTCTGGAATCAATGGTTTCAGGGGCTTGGTTTCTCACGACCCACTATTTCTGGGGGGTTGAAATAAGCGAATTATTAATAAATCTGCTTCATGCTATGGTTGTATTAATCTTTCGTTAATATCCTCAGCGGAGCCTGAACATGCAGAATGAATGGATACTAGACGTGCTGGTGGACCTTCAGGCTTTCGCCCGGCAGAACGGCCTTCATGCCTTGGCCGAACAGCTGGATGATACCCGCCTTCTTGCGGCGCTTGAGCTGGCACGGGATAGCGAAGGAACGCAAGCGGATGATCGCAGGCCCCTCGTCCCGACTGGACAGTTTTTTGGAGGCGTTGGAAGACGCATCTGACATTGCCGATCTTCAAAGGGTCATCGAACGGCTTCGGGATCACTTGGGCATTGATCATGCGGTTTATCACTGGGTCAGTGCCGGGGGTGAACAATATGGCTGCGGCACCTATTCGGCCGAGTGGGTTCAGCTTTATGTCAGCAAGGATTACCTGCGCATCGATCCTGTCATTCAGGGGTGTTACCAGAATTTCCATCCCGTCGATTGGAAGCGGCTTGACTGGTCAGGCCGCGCCGCGCGTGCCTTTTTGTATGATGCTGTGGCGCATGGTGTCGGCAATCAGGGGTATTCGGTGCCTCTGCGCGGACCGAACGGGCAATTCGCCCTGTTCACTGTCAGTCACGACTGCAGCGATGAAGCCTGGGCGGATTTCACCGAAAGCCACCGCAGGCAACTGATCCTGATCGCGCATTACTTCAACCACAAGGCGCTTGCGCTGGAACCCGGCCGCTCGCCTGTGGCCGCGCAAGCGCTGTCCCCGCGCGAGGTCGAGGCGATCACCCTGCTGGCGATGGGCTACAGCCGTGCGCAGGTCGCCCAAACCCTCACGATTTCCGAGCATACCTTGCGGGCCTATGTCGAATCCGCGCGTCTCAAGCTGGGGGCGATCAATACGCTCCATGCGGTCGCACGCGCGCTGAGCCGTGGGCTGATCATCATCACCTGACAGGCAACGTGCGGCGCGGAACGGTGTTGTTAACGAATGCCTTGGAAACATGCCGCAACCCAAACCACGAGGTTGCCGCATGCTCCGTTATCTGACCGCCCGCAATCTGGATCTCTTTCCGCGCCTGCGAGACAGCATGTTCCGCGACCGTGCGGACCAGTTCGCCACAAGGCTTGGCTGGCAGGTCATGGTCGATGCGCGGGGCTTCGAGAAGGACGCGTATGACACTCTTGATCCGCTTTATGTGATCTGGCAGGGGCAGGACGGGCTGCACCGAGGTTCGATGCGCTTTCTGCCGACCACCGGGCCGACGATGGTTGCAGATCACTTCGCGCATCTCTTGCCGGGGCGCACACTGGCCAGCCAAACGATCTGGGAATGCACGCGGTTCTGCCTTGGTCGAGAGGCTGACGGGCGTGTGGCGGCGGGGTTGATGCTGGGCGGCGGTGAGGTGATGCGCGGTTTCGGGATCAGCCAGTTCGCAGGCGTTTTCGATGCTCGTATGGTGCGCATCTACCGGCAGATTGGGGCCAGTCCCCGGGAACTGGGCAGCATGGGGACGGGACGTGACAGGATTGCGGTGGGCCTATGGGCGTTCAGCGATGCGGCGCGTGTGCGGGTGGCGCGCCGCGCCGGGATCACGCCATGCCTGTCGGATCTGTGGTTCCGCCGGAGCCTTGGGGTCGTAACCACATCGGAAATCGCCCTCAGCGCATGACGGGGCGTTCTGCCTCTGGCACAGGCGGGCGCGTGCGGCTAGGGTCGCGCGCATGTCTCAGACCGCACTGACCTTTTCCGACGATCAGGCCGAAGCCCATGACCGCATCTCCGAGATGCTGCGGGCGGCGGGTGTGGATCTGCAAGACGGGCTTGTCCTGCCCGCGCGTGAGGGGGCCTCAAATGTCATGGCCGTTGTCGGCAAGGCCGGGTCCGGCAAAACCCTGCTTCTGGCCGCTTTGACGCGCGCATTGGCAGAGGCCGGGGTGGATATCGTCTCGGGCGACTGGGAAGGGCGCAAGCGGCGTGATCGGCGCACGCTCGCGATCCTTGCGCCGACCAACAAGGCCGCGAGCGTCTTGCGTCTGCGTGGGGTGCCGGCGACCACTATTCACCGTATCCTTTATACTCCTGTCTACCATCCGGAATACGAGAAGATCGCCGAGTGGCTGGCCGGCAATGGAGACCGTCCCGAGATCGAGACCCTGACCGACGAGGCGCTGGACCGGGCGATGGCGTTCTACCAATCCAACAAGTCCGTGCCGGGTGCTCTGGCGGCGGCTGGTTTGCGTGGTAGCGACTTCATCACCGGGTGGAAGCGCCGCGAAGAGCCTCTGGATATCGGACTGGTCGATGAGGCGTCGATGCTGGACGACAAGCAATTCGAGGATCTCAAGGACATCTTTCCCAACCTTCTGTTGTTCGGCGATCCCGCGCAGCTGGCCCCGGTGAACCAATCCGGTTCAATGGTGTTCGACAAGCTGCCTGATACCTCGAAGCTGATCCTGCATCGCATTCACCGGCAGGATGCGGATAACCCGATTTTGGATCTGGCCCATGCCCTTGCCGATCCGCAGCTGGATTTCGGGACTTTCGAGCAGATGATCGAGGATGTCGCGCGCCGGGATGACCGGGTGCGATGGGCGCAGCGGGTCGAGGTCGATCTGATGGCGCGCTCGCCGGTTCTGGTCTGGCGCAATGCCACGCGCATCCGGTTGATCCATGCGTTCCGCAATGTCCATGGCGCCCCCGAGGATGCCCTTTTGGAAGGCGAGCCATTGATCTGCGATGGGATCGAATTGCCGCTCAAGCATCGCAAGAAGCGGCTGGATCT
>JALQUE010000167.1 GCA_023260815.1 Roseovarius sp. | reverse complement strand
GGAGTCGATCCCCGGGACAAGGTCGGGAACGAGGAAAAGAAACGGCCGCGCCCTGCGCGCTCACGTCCCTTCAATGCGATCAAGGACATATATACGGGAATTGTCGAGCGACTGGCCGTGGTGGGCGTGGTGGCACTGTTTCATCGTATCGCTTGCCAACACCGATCTCGCGCGTCCGTTTTATTGGCATACAATCTTGCCGAAGAGAGAAAGTTGCAGCCCTACTTCGCCGAATTTGAACAGCGGCAGGTTTCGACTAAGCTTGAGGTCTTCCAAATTGCAAAAGGCATGCTCGATCTCGACCTGTTCACACCTCCAGCGTGGCGGGTGGACTTTGAGTTCCAAGTCGACGCAGCTTGGCTGGCATTGCACGCAGCACGGAACTGGCCATCCACACCGGCCTGCCAACGATCCAGCCCGTGCGTGTCACCCTGACGGGCACAACAAATTTCATGCCAAGCTCCGCCTCACTGCCTCTCAAGCAAAAGTCCGTTGACCAAAAGCATAGTACACGAGGGGTGTCGAGACGCGTTCCCTTGGGCCCGCGACCTTCATCGTAAGGATCATGGCCGACTTGCAGACGTACGAGCGGACCAATCACCATTGTACGGTCCCCCTGCTCACCAAGGCAGCTCTGGAGAGGATGGCACGCGCTGGCGGAACTGGGGATGTCATTCTGCTCGAATTGGAATGCGGCAAAATCGCTCTTCTTCAGTGCACTCATCCAACACATGCACGCTTGTGATAACGGGGAGATGGCCCAAGGCCTCAAACCCTACCCATAGCTATTTGACGATCAACCATCTCCTCGAGCAAGCTGACGTCCGCTTTCGCCAACGCGGCATCTATACCGTGTCGTCCTCGATTTTCGACTTGTTCACCGCAAAGCCTCCCGAAGTGAAAGCGACATCCGAGCCACTGAAGACGGGTGCGGCCATGCTGAGGTTTGATGACCTGCGGGTCCAAGGCAAGAAAGTCCTCGATCAGGGTTTGTTCAACCCTCGCTAAAGGCGGATTGCTGCGAACTTCACCGATCCTGATGCCCAACTTGAACAGGTAAGTGGGCCGACGGGTATCAGTTCAATTCGACATCACCAAGGCTGATGGCCAAACGCGGATTCGGTTAAACTGCTTTGCCTAACGCCTATCGGTTTTCCACCTCGGTGGATGACGGGGCGTTGTCGGGATCGATTGCGCGGATGCGATAGGCGCCCGCCTTGGGCAGCCAGTCTTCAAGCAGATCGCCCATCCGGGCCAAGGGATCGGCAGCTAGGTCGACGCGCAGATCGACCTCCTTCAACTCGTCCCTGCCAAGCACGACCAGAGAGGCCGACTGCAACGGCTCACGCTCGCTGCCTGCGGCTTCACCGGCACGAATGGCGGTCAGCAGGCGACTGGAAAGAGGGCCACTGCCAGATTCAAAGCTGAAGATCATCGCTGGCATCACCCGTTCAGTGCCAAGGAAATTTCCAAGCGCAAGCGAATGCGCCCCAACCTGCGCCCCGCAATGGCCAAGGCAGGACGTCCCGGTGTGGTGCGCAGGCGCACCATGCATGGGAAAGACACCCAGTTGCCTCCAATGCAACGCAACGGAGGCTTCGCGCATCGCCTTCAACGCGCCTTCTGCATCGCCCGGCGCCTGATGCCAAGCGGCAAGGCCGATAGCATTCAGACGCGGATCGGTCCGGGCCTGAGAAAAGATGACGACGCCGGGCGCAATGGCGCCCACGCGCGCCCCGACGCATACAGAGGATGTCGCAACGATATAGCCAAGCTGTCCGGTATCCGGACATCGCCCCGCAAGCGAGAATGTCATTCCGGTATCTCCACTCCCGTTTGTTCTGTAATTGGCCCATAATGCTCAATCCGGCGATGGCGGGCAAAATCGAACACCGATCGACGGATATAGGCTCCCATGTCCAGATCGCAGCTATGGGTAATAACCTCATCATCCTCGCTGGCAGCGCGGGCCACGACCTCGCCCGTTGGCGCAACGATCATTGAGCCACCGATCATCGCGAAACCATCTTCCGCTCCGCATTTGGCGGCAGCCATTACCCATGCGCCGTTCTGATACGCGGCCGATTCCATGCTGAGGCGATGATGGAATTCACGCAGGTACGCAGGTTCGTGATGGTGAATGTTCCGGGTGGGCGTGTTGTACCCCAGCATGAATACTTCAGCGCCACGCAGAGCCATGACACGGAAAGTCTCAGGCCAACGGCGGTCGTTACAGATGCACATGCCAAAACGGCCTGAAGGGGTGGCAAAGGTCGGAAACCCCAAATCGCCTACCTCGAAATAGCGCTTCTCAAGATGCTCGAATTCCAGATCCCCGATCGGATCAGCGGTGCCTGGCAGGTGGATCTTGCGGTACTTGCCCAAGATATCCCCATTCGGACCAACAAGGACCGAGGTGTTGAACCTGCGGGACCCTCCACCTTCCTTCACTTTCTCCGCATATCCCAGGTAAAAGCCAACGCCGAGCTCACGGGCCGCCTCGAACAACGGCACCATCGCAGGAGATGGCAGGCCTTCTTCGAAAAAAACGTCGTAGTCTTCAGGCGTATCATAGACATAGCGGGGAAAAAACGTGGTCAGCGCAAGTTCTGGAAAAGTCACCCATGTCGCGCCACGCCCATGCGCCTCGCGCAGCATGTTGATCAGGCGAACGACCACTGCGGCCTTGGTGTCGGCCAGGTGAACCGGCCCCATCTGCGCGACTGCAAAGACCTCGCTGCGTGACATTCGGCTCTCCTAAAGCGATGCGTGACATAACCGTGCTAGACATTGAGATCATCAGTGTGAAATAAAATATGATGGGCAATTTATAATTAGAGGTTATTGATGTGATCAATGCACGCCAGTTGGAAGTCCTTTGCGCAGTGATAGAACTGGGCACGACGGCCAAGGCCGCCGAGCTTCTGGCGGTAAGCCAGCCTGCCGTCAGCAACATGATCCGCCATATCGAAACACTGGCCGGATTTGCATTGTTCGAACGCGAACGTGCACGATTAATTCCAACACCTGAGGCGCGCCATATCGCACAAGAGGCGCAGCATCTGTTTACACAACAACGCCGCATCGCCTCGATCATCGAGGAGCTGCGCGGCGGCACTACAGGACGCCTGAGCATTGTTGCGACGCCGTCGATAGGCCAGCGAATCCTGCCTCAGGTGATTGCCAAGTTTCTTGAAACGCGACCCAAGTTGAACGTGTCACTGGACCTGGGGCACACGGATCAGATTGCCAACCGGTTGGTCAGCGGGCAAGCCGAGCTGGGCCTGTCGATCAGCCAACCGCGCCATTCAGCTTTGACAGTAAGACCGATCGCCGAAGCGCAATTGCTGTGCGCCTGCCCGGCAGGGCATGAACTGGCGCTGTCGCAAACGGTATCCATCGAGGCGCTGAACCATGCCCGCCACATCTCGTATTCCGGAGATACGCCACTGGGACAGATCATCGACGCAGCGTTCTCCAGCCGCGGGCTGGAGCGGCGTTACTTCTTTGAGGTGCGTCATACCATGGCAGCGCTTGAGCTGGTGGCCAACGGTGTCGGGGTTGCGCTGGTCGACAGCTTTGCACTGGCCGGGCGTGACGTGCCCGGCGTGGTCCTGCGGCCCATAAACCCGGTCTTGGAACTTCGCGCGCATTCGGCCACGTCCAAACTTTTCCCAACGTCACACGTTGCCCTGCAATTCCAGAACTTCTTTCGCGAGAGAGTGGCCGAGCATTTGGGAGCAGTGCCATCATAGGGATCAGAAAATATAATTTTTAGTTATATCTTGGGTAAGCTTTTTAATTTCAAAGTTTTTGACTGCTGTGCTTTGAATGGAACATCCCAAGCACGGTTTGGGCTGTCTGTCTCAAAGGGAAACGCGTTCAGATCATGCCAGACAAGATTCTTACCATCGCAAATGCCACCAAACGCTATGGACCCGTCCATGCGCTTGACCGGGTGTCACTTGATGTCGAAGAAGGAGAATTCCTGACGCTTCTCGGCCCGTCGGGTTCGGGCAAGACTACGCTCTTGTCAGCGATTGCTGGCTTTGCGCCGCTGACCGAGGGCCGGATCGACCTGCGTGGTCGAAATATTTCGAACGAGCCACCCGAGCATCGTGACTTTGGAATGGTTTTTCAGGGCTATGCTTTGTTCCCAACCATGACAGTACGCGACAATATTGCTTTTCCGCTTAAGGTCCGGAAACGTCCCGCATCCGAGGTCAGAAAACGGGTCGATGAGTGCCTCGGCCTCGTGCAGATGGAAGACTTTGCGGAACGCATGCCGGCGCAGTTGTCGGGCGGACAACAACAACGGATCGCCTTGGCGCGTGCACTGTCGTTTGAGCCGCAGGTGCTGCTGCTGGACGAACCGTTATCGGCGCTGGACAAAAAGCTGCGGGCAGATCTGCAATGGGAGCTTAAATCCCTGCATGACCGGCTGGGCGTGACCTTCATCTATGTCACACATGATCAGGACGAGGCGCTGTCGATGTCCGACCGTGTCGTGATCCTGAAGGATGGACGCATCCAACAACAGGGCGTCCCGGACGAACTTTATAAATTCCCGCGCACTCGCTTTGTCGCCGACTTTTTGGGCAAGTCCAACTTCCTCGACCTGCCTGTGACGGCTCGCGAGGGGGATGAAATGACTTGCCGTATCGGCGGTACCAACTTTCCCGTGACTGCGCCGGGCGCGACCGCGTCGGGCGATGTGCTGAATGTTGCCCTGCGCCCTGAACGAATCCGCCTTGGCGCACCGGGTCAGGAGTTGTTGGACGGAATCGTGCGGCAGGTCAGCTATCTGGGCGAGCGGTGCCTTGTGCTGGTCGACCATGCAGAAGTCGGCCCACTGATGATTTCACAGCCGACTTGGAAGGCGGAGGTGACACCTAAGGCGGGATTGCCCGTCAGCTTTGGTTGGGACGTAGATGCACCGGTAATTTTGGAAGACGGTGCGGCGTAAAGGTGCAGTAACAGGCACTGCACATGAATGAAATGAGAACGGGACGGGTGGCCATGCCATCGAGTTCATCCAACAAGGAGAGACAACATGAAGAATTTCCAAGACATGACAGATTACGAAGTAAAGGCCGATCTCATTGAGATCGCGGCCCACAAATACCGCGAGGGGAAGCTGACCCGGCGTGGCTTTGTATCGGCGATGATGGTGCTGGGCGCGTTGCCAGCCCTTAGCGGCAAGGCGATGGCGCAGGCCAAGGAGATCGTTGTCGTAAATTGGGGTGGACGCGCCTCCGAAGTCCTGCAGGAAGTCATGTGCGATACCTATACCGCCGAAACCGGGATCCCAGTTATCGTCGACGGTTCGGGCCCCTCGGGGGGCAAGATCCGCGCCATGGTCGAGAGTGGCGCAGTGGTCTGGGACCTTTGCGACAGCGGTATGGGTACCGCAATCATCCTCGAGCAACAGGGCGTTATCCAGCCGATCGACTATGATATCGTCGACCGGGGCTCCGTGCTCGAGCAAGCGACGTATAAGAGCGCTGTCGGCAACTATGTGTATTCATACGTTTTGGCGGCAAACCCCAAGATGCTGGGCGGCAACGTACCTCAGACCTGGGAAGATGTCTGGAACGTCAAAGATTTTCCCGGCATGCGCACATTCCGCAAGTCGGTCCGGGGCATGCTCGAATCTGCCACCATGGCGATGGGGGTGCCGATGGACGAGGTCTATGATGCGCTTGACTCCGAGGACGGAATCGATGCCGCGATCGACAAGTTTCGCCAGCTGCGCGAGAATATCATCGTCTGGGGATCAGGGAGTGACAGCCAGAACCTTTTCCTGCAGGAAGAAGTCTCCATCGGCAACATCTGGTCCACCCGTGCACATCTGCTGAAGGATCAGATGGACGAAGGCAGCTTCACCGCAAGCTTCAAAGGTGGCGTTCTGGCGCCCGGCATGTGGGTTGTGCCCAAGAACAATCCAGCGGGTAGTGACGAGGTGATGAAATTCATCGCCCATACGCAGGATCCAAAGTTGCAGGTGCAATGGCTTGAGGCGATTGGCTCCGGTCCGGCGAACCCGGCGGCAGCTGCACTGGTGCCGGATGAATTGCAAAAGTGGAACCCTTCCAGCCCGGAGAACTTGGCGCAGCAGATCTTCTATAACGACGAATGGTACGGCAAGAACCAGGTTGCGGCCGAAGAGAAATACATCGACGCGCTCATCAACTGATGAACCCGGGGGCGCGCCCGCATGGCGCGCCTCATTCCCCTTCCCGCACCCTGCTACGAGGATCCCATGCCGCGTTTGCCCGACACCCTGCGATACTGGTTTCTGGTGCTGCCGGCGCTGGCAATCATGATTGTCTTCTATATCTGGCCACTTCTGGGCATCTGGCAGATTTCTCTGACCGAGCCGACACGCGGGCTCGACAATTATACCCGCATGTTCGATTCTTCGGCGGTAACGACCAGTTTCATCCTGACATTCCGCATTGCATTCAAGACCACGATCGGCTGTCTCATCCTAGGCTATATCGTTGCCTATGTGATCAGCAACTTTGCTGGCCGGGTCAAACCACTGATGGTCGCACTGGTCCTGTTGCCGTTCTGGGTGTCGGTTCTGATCCGTTCCTTTTCATGGATCGTTTTGCTGGGCCGATCGGGCATAGTCAACGACACGCTGATCAGCAGCGGAATGATCGACAGCCCGCTGCGCCTGATGCACAATGAATTCGGGGTCGTGCTGGCCATGATCCACGTCATGCTGCCCTTTGCCGTCCTGCCGATGCTGGCCAACATGCGCGGTATTTCCGGCGCCTATGTCGACGCGGCCCGAGGTCTTGGGGCCAGCGAGTTCACAGCCTTCGCGAAGGTCTATTTCCCTCAAACCATGCCAGGCGTGATGTCTGGCGCACTGCTGGTATTCGTGCTGTCGCTGGGATTTTATATCACGCCCGCATTGCTGGGCGGCGGGCGTATTCTGATGATCTCTGAATATATAACCTACCAGATTCAGGAGTTTCTCAACTGGGGTCTTGGCTCTGCGCTTTCGGTAGGGCTGCTGGTCGCAACGGCCGTCGTGATCGCACTTGCCGCGCGTTTCGTGAATCTGCGCAGCGCCTTGTTGGAGCGGAAATGATGCAGCAAACAAGCGGATTTCGTATTTTTTTCATGACGGGCGCTTGGATGGTTTTGGCCTTCCTTCTGCTGCCGATCCTCGTTGTGATCCCTGTGTCGCTGACCGATACAAGCTATATAGGGCTGCCCAAAGAAGAGCTCTCACTGCAGCATTACGTCGCCTATTTTCAGGATGACCGATGGCTCTCGGCCACATGGACAAGTATTTGGGTCGGCCTGGTGGTTGCCGTGTGTGCAACCGTGTTGGGTACAACCTTTGCGATTGGCTGCTGGTTCCTGTCCAACCGGGCGTCGACCATAGCGCGCTGGATCCTGATTACGCCGATCCTTGTGCCCCCAGTAGTGCAGTCGCTGGGCTTTTATCGCTTCTGGGTAACGCTAGGCCTGATCGACACGCATGGCGGCGTCATCCTTGCGCATACGCTGCTGGCGCTGCCCTATGTCTCGATCTCGGTCTTTGCGGCGCTGGCAAACCTTGATCCTCGCATTCCCCAGGCAGCGCGCAGTCTAGGAGCCTCTGTCTGGCAGACAGTGCGCGCTGTCGTCTTGCCAGCAGCGAAGCCGGGGATGCTGACCGGGGGAATATTTGCCTTCATTGTCAGTTTTGACGAGATCGTTGGTGTGCTGTTCATCACCGTGCGCAACGTATCAACCCTGCCCAAGAAAATCTGGGAGGGTATTCAGGAGAGTATCGACCCGACCATCGCATCGGTTGCGACGATGCTGGTAATGCTGACCATCGTGGTGACGATTATCACCATATGGCGTAGACGGGACGGCGACTTGACATGAAAAAACGATATCTTCTGACCGGCGCATTGCACATCTCTCATGAGGGGCGCCTGCCAAAGCTACGCAAGGGTGCCATCGCCATCGAGGAAGGGCGTATTGCCGCCATCCTCAATGACCCGCAGGGCAGCGCGTTTGAGGCGTTTGAGCCCGTGGACATGACAGGGCGACTGATCATCCCCGGCCTCATCAACAGCCATACACATGCCGTTCTTCTGGCCCTGCGCGGCACAGTCGAGGATATCGAAGGCAATCTTGTTTATCAGTACATGGTCCCCGCCTCCTATCTGCTGGAGCCCGCTGAACGTGCCGCCATCGCACGGCTTGCCTGCGCCGAGGCGATCCGATGTGGTACGACTACAATGGTCGATCCGCTGCGACATGTGGCCGATTATGCTCCGGCCATGATCGAGACGGGCATGCGGCTCTGGCTTGCAGAAAGCTGTGCAGATGCTGTCACGACCGAGGTGGGCAGCGGCGCCTACCGTTTTGACCGCGCATTCGGAGAGACCTTTATAAAGCGCACGAAGGCTTTGATTGAGCGGTTTCATGGCACCGAGGATGATCGGGTTCGCGTCATGATGGCTGCACATGCGCCTGACAATTGCAGTCCCTGGATGCTGGCTAAAGTCAAGGAACTGGCCCAAAAACATGGATTGCGCCGCACCATACATCTCAGCCAGATCATCAGCGAGAAACTGCAGGTCGAGAAGCTGCATGGCTGTACCTCGACAGAGTATCTCGCGCAGAACGATTTTTTGGGCGAGGACCTCTTGGCAGTCCACTGGACCTTCTGCAATGAGAGCGATGTCGAAACATTGGCCGAAACCGGCACGCGGCTAATCCACAGCCCCGCGTCGATGTCGGCCAAAGGGCCGCATCCTTTGCCAATCAAGGCCATTCTGGACGCCGGGGTGCGGATTGCGCTTGGAACCGACAACATGACGGAAGACATGTTTCAGTCGATGAAATCCGCCCTCACATTACACCGCGGGGCCTATGGGCGGTCGGTCTCGCCAATGCCAAATGACGTTTTCAACTATGCCACGCTCAACGGGGCCGAGGCGCTGGATCATAACGGTATTGGTCGCATCGCGCCTGGTATGTGTGCGGATATTGCAGCGATCGACTTGCGCACACCGGTAATGACGCCTTGCCTGTCGGCGATCTCGAACATCGTGCATTACGGGCACCCCGGCATCGTCACCGATACGATGGTGGCAGGCCGTTTCCTGATGCGTGATCGCCGCCTGACGACACTAGACGAGGGGACGACCATCGACGAGGCGCAGGCGGCGACAGATGCGATGTGGACGCGCTTTGCGGCCAGCGGTGCAGATGTGCCGATGCCCGTACGCGACATGCCCAAGCCTACAGAGGGAATTCGAAGATGACATTCTCGATCATCGGGAAATGCGCGCAGACAGGCGCATTCGGCGCTGCGATCACAACGTCCGACTTGGCTGTCGGCGGGCGTTGCGTGCGATTGGCCCATGGCAAGGGTGCAGTGCTGTCGCAGCACCGGACTGACAGCAGGTTGGGCGATCTGGGCTTGGCGCTCTTGCGAGAAGGGCTGGATGCCAATGAGGTTCTCGCGCGCATTTGCGCATCAAGCGAGACCATCGAATGGCGACAGGTGGGAGTGCTGGACGCTTCTGGGCGCGCAGCCGCATATCACGGACGCCGAATGTATTCCATCTATGCGCATAGCGCGCGACCCAATTGCCTCGCACTGGGCAACATCCTGGACAATGACAGAGTGACCACCAATATGGCCGAGGCCTTTGAGGCGCATCCGGATGCACCGCTTGCAGCCCGACTGATGACGGCGCTTGAGGCCGGGCGCGATACTGGTGGCGAGGTAATGGGCGAGCTCAAATCCGCAGCGTTGCGCGTTTCGGGAGAGCATGGAATCGACGCCTGCGACCTGCGCGTCGATATTTCGGAACAAGATGCGGTGAGCGACCTGCGCGCCCTTTTCTCAGCCTATACGGATCGCGAGGATCGGTTGCGCCAAGTGGCGTTGACCCCGGACCAGGTGCCGGTGTCACGCGTTCTTTTCGATGCAAGTGTCAAGCGGATCGCGGAACTGGGTCTGGAAAAGCGATTTCCAGCGGGGCGCAATGCCGAAAAATGGACCCTGAAATAAAGCGAGGAGAAGGTCATGCCATTTCGCGGCGAGCGTATCTATTGGCTTGACCATGACGATATAGGGACGGTGAACAGATCACAGGACATGCCCTCAAAAGTGGATGTTGCCATCGTCGGTGCAGGCTATACTGGGTTGACTACGGCTATACATCTGGCGCGGGCTGGGCGTGAGGTTGTCGTGTTCGATGCGGTGGCCGTAGGCCATGGCGCATCGTCGCGCAATGGCGGCATGGTCGGCCCAGGACTGCACAAGCTTGGAATCACGGGGCTGGTTGGCAGGTATGGAGAGGAGCGGGCAACTGCCATCCTCACAGAGGGATTGCGCGCCCTTGAACATCTTGTGGATTTCCTGGAAGAGGAGAAAATCGATTGCGATTTGACTCTTACCGGCCGATTTCGCGGGGCGCGGACGGCCGCGCATTACGAGGCATCGGCGCACGAATGCGACTGGCTGCGCAAAAGGGTGGGACTACCCTCGCATAATGTTCCGAAAGCTGAACAGAAAAACGAGATAGGCAGCGATTTCTATCACGGCGGTGTCGTTTATGAGCGCGATGGCGGCCTCCATCCGCGCAAATTGCTTCTGGCTCTTGCGGCCAAGGCTTTGGAGGCGGGTGCGCGGATCATTACGCCTTGCGCGGTGACAGGCCTTAGGCGTGACCTTGGCGGCTCAGAACTGCAGACCGCGTTGGGCATGCTGCACGCGAAAGAAGTGCTACTCGCGACCAACGGCTACTCAGATTGGCGCAGTGCCGCGCTCAACCGCCGGGTGGTCCCCATAGAGACCGGGGCTTGCGCGGTCAGCCCGTTGACACAGGCCCAGATGGAGGAGCTAACCCCCAAGGGGCGGATGCATGGCGAGACCGGTCGCGTTTTTATGTGGTACCGCCCGACACCCGATGGACGTTCTTTCATTTTTGGCGGACGCTTTGGTGCCGGTGCGGCCAGTCTGCGCGCGCGCACGGCCGCGTTTCGCAGATCGATCCATCGCGTCTTTCCGCAGCTTTCGGATACGCCCCTGTCGCATGTCTGGTCAGGTCAAATCGCCTATACAGCCGATCATTCGCCACATCTGGTCAAGGTGGATGGCGTTTGGCTGGCGGGGGGATATTGTGGCTCCGGGGTGACGCGCGCCGTCTATTTCGGCACCAAACTGGCGCGGCGGATGCTGGGCAACACCGATAGCGAGACGGCGTTCGATGGGTTGCCTTTCGATCCTGTACCCTTTCGGCCTTTTGCACCCTGGGGAGCGGGGATGCTGATGCGTTGGTACCAAATAAAGGACAATCGCGATTTGCGCAGATGCAGATAAGGTTTGAATTACGATCAAGGAGAAGGCGGCATGGAATTCGACACGGTAATTCACGGCGGCACGATCGTCACGGCGTCAGAACAGTATCGTGGCGATCTGGGCATATCAGGCGAACGCATTGTAGCGGTGGCTGAGCGTCTAGATGGCGGCATGCGCCGGATCGATGCCGGCGGCAGGCTGGTTATGCCTGGCGGAATAGAGGCGCATGCACATATCGCTCAAGAGAGCGCCTCGGGCATCATGACCGCGGACGATTATCTGTCAGGTTCGATATCAGCGGCCTTCGGTGGGAATTCGTCTTTCATTCCCTTTGCCGCACAACATCGCGGCCAGACAATTGACAACGTGATCGCAACCTATGATGCGCGCGCCAAAACATCGATTATCGATTATTCCTACCATCTCATCGTTTCGGACCCCACCGAAGAGACGCTGAATGTAGGCCTGCCACGCGCCTTCGCACGCGGGATCACGTCGCTCAAGGTATTCACCACCTATGATCTGCTGAATATCGGGGACGCCGGGATGCTGGACATCCTCGGCGTCGCGCGTGATCACGGAGCCCTGACGATGGTGCACGCGGAAAATCACGCCATGATTGCCTGGATGAACCGCGAACTGGCGGCGCGAGGCATGACGGCCCCGAAATACCACGCAATCTCGCGGCCGGAACTGGCCGAAGAGGAGGCGATCAATCGCGCTATCCTGCTGGCGCGACTGGCTAACGCACCGCTTTTCGTAGTGCATGTCTCTACCGAGGCGGGTGCACGCCATGTGCAGCGCGCCCGCGCCGAAGGGGCGCCGATCTTTGCCGAAACATGCCCCCAATATCTGGCTTTGACCCGAGACGACCTGGACCGGCCCGGCATGGAGGGGGCGAAGTACATTTGCTCACCTCCGCTGCGGGATGCGGGCACACAGGATGCGCTATGGCGTCATGTCCAGACCGGCACATTCGACAGTGTCAGTTCGGATCACGCGCCCTATCGCTTTGATGAGACAGGCAAGCTGATGAATGGCAGCAATGCGCCTTATTCAAAAATTGCCAATGGCCTGCCGGGGATCGCGGTGCGATTGCCTTGGCTTTTTTCACAAGGTGTCATAGGCGGCCGCATAACGCCCCAGCAATTCGTCGCCTTTGGCGCCACGAATGCGGCGCGAATTTTCGGGATGACGCGAAAGGGGCGGATCGCTCCCGGCATGGATGCAGATATTGCAATCTGGAACCCCGAAACCATACGCCGCGTCACGCTGAAAGATCAGCATGACAAGATGGATTTCACGCCTTTCGAAGGGTTTGAACTGACCGGCGAACCAGAAATCGTGATGACGCGCGGTGCGTTGATTGTTGAGCATGGAAAGTTGCGCGGCAAAAACGGTCAAGGACGATTTGTTGCACGTGGACGTCTTGACGTGACCGGGCATCCCGGTGTCCCGGTCAAGGAGGTCGCCCTTATGAAAACCGATGAGGCGAATTCATGAGCGGCCCGATTCTTTTCATCAATCCCAACTCATCTGTGAAGGTGACAGAAGGAATCGCAGCGGCGCTGGCACCCTTGCAACTGTTGAGCGGCCCTGAATTCGAGGCAGTTTGCGTACCACACGGGCCGGCCACCATAGCAAGTGCAGAGGACGCAGCACGCGCGGCGGTCGATGTTCTAGAAGTTGCGCGCAACCGACCCGATTGCAGCGCCTATGTGATCGCCTGTTTCTCTGATCCCGGGCTGGATGTTCTACGCGCCGTCCTGCCGCAGCCTGTGCTTGGCTTGCAAGAGGCGAGCATCCTGACGGCAATGGCGAGGGCGGACCTTTATGGCATTATCGCCCTTGGTCGGCGTTCGGTGGCGCGACACAGGCTGCGCTTGCGCCAAATGGGTGTGCTGGAACGTATGGTGGAGGAATTGCCGCTGAATGACGCGTCGGCTGAGGATGTCGGGCATTCGGAGGAGGTTTTCGAAGAAGCGTTGCGGTTGGGCCAGCGTTTGAAAAATGGTGGTGCAGGAGCCTTGGTGTTGGGATGTGCCGGATTTGCCCCACGTCGCGCTGCTCTGGAAGAACGCCTTCAAATGGCAGTGATCGACCCGGTTCAGGCCGCGGGGGGTATGGCCCTCATCGCCACTTTAAAATGACCCAAACTGGTGTGAACTTCGGTGCCCAATTGGCCCAAGGAAGCAGCCAGGACAAGGATCGCTCTCGAGCCTTGAAAGGGGTCTGACAAGCCTACCGGCGTGTGTGGCCATCGGCTTTGATCGTTCGACCTTTCACTACAAGTCCCTCCCCCGTGGCCCGAATTCACTCTGGCCTTGACACATATGCCGGACTGCTTCTGGCAGGTCTGTGCTTTCGTCAGCAAGTGCATTCTCAAGTAACTTGACACTTTCCAGACCTTTCGGCGCCGCCAGCTCGGGTTCAGTCAAATGACCGTGCAGGACCTTGATACGTTGCATGCGCTGTCGCTCCAGACATTTAAGCGTTCGAAACGCCACCGCACGGCCCTGTGTCTCGGCACTCTTGACTGGCACAAACCACATGGTCGGACGTATGGCGGCCGTTGCAATTGCCTCCACGTCCGCACAGTCAATTCCTGGCCTTTTACAAAAGACCACTCTTAAGCAGATGGCACGAGCCGACCTGCATGGCCGCGACTTTGCGCAGATCGGCCTCAGAGCGGCTATGCGCCGCAAGCCTCGACCGCCTCAGCACAGGCAGGCTGGTTAGCCAACAGAGCAGCCGACCGCGTCCTCGACGAGGTGCGGTTGAAGACAACCGCCCCATCTGGCCCAACTGCACAGGTCTGAAAGCTGGGTATTGCCAGATCGACTGCCAAAATAGTGATCTCTGATGTCATCGATGTGCCCTCCATTAAGGGCCTTCCACCAAGCGAATATAGAACCGTCATGGCATAAGATGCCGTCGGATGAAGGCATCCACCGCATCAATTCAGTTGGCCATCGACATGGCTTGCACATTGTAATGCTCGAACAAGAACACAGCCGCAGACACTATTTCGGCGGGCAATAGAAAGCCCTGCCTGTTCGTGCGAACGAACTTACCCTAGTAGGTCAAACCAAGTCGCCAAAGTCGAAGTCCCTGCATTTCTTATTTTTGAGACCCGCCCTGCCCTACCGACTGGCACGCAACCAGCAGCCGCACGGCGTTAGGTGCTGATCCAAATTGTCTTGGTCTGCAAATATTGCTCCAGCGCTTCAGTACCATTGTCACGCGACAGCGAGCCTGACTGCTTGTAGCCTCCGAAGGGCGTTTTGATATCTCCTTCGGAAAAACCATTGACGGACACGGTGCCGCAAGGAAGCGCGCGGGCCATCTGTATCGCACGGTCGATATCGCGGGTGAACACGGTTGCATGCAGGCCATAATCCGTATCGCACGCGATCGCCAAAGCCTCTGCTGCCGATTTGACAGGCATGATTCCCAATACCGGGCCAAAGATCTCTTCTCGGGCTATTTTCATCCCGGATGTGACGTTCTGAAAGATTGTGGGCGCGATGAAATGGCCGGGTAGGTCGACATCGCCGCCCACGATCATCTGCGCTCCTTCATCGCGGCCGCTTTGGATATAATCCATCACCATCGTCTTATGGTCCTGAGTGATCATTGATCCGATATCAGTGGCTGGATCCAGCGGATCACCCAGACGGAACGCTTTGACCCGCTCGACTATGCGCACTGAGAATTCCTCAACCAGAGGTGCGGCGATCAGCTGCCGCATGTTGGCCGAGCAGTTTTGCCCTCCGTTCCAGAAGGCCGACATAGCCGCATGCTCAATCAGTTCATCGGTGATCGGCGCATCATCCAGAACGATGAACGGGCTTTTTCCACCCATCTCCAGCCCAATGCCCTTCAGATTGCTGTCACCTGAGTAGCGCATGAACATGCGACCCACCTCGGTCGATCCGGTGAAGGACACGATGTCGATATCGTTGTGAAGCCCAATGGCCTGCCCGGCGGTATCGCCGTAGCCAGGCACGATATTGACGACCCCGTCCGGCACGCCCGCATCGCGCATCAACTCCGCCAGACGAATGGCTGTGAGCGGTGTCTGCTCGGCAGGTTTGACGACGATGGAGCAGCCGACAGCCAGTGCAGGTGCGATCTTCCATGCTGCCATGACCAGCGGGAAATTCCATGGCAGGATCGCACCAGCGACGCCTGCTGGCTCCTTGATGATCAACGCGAGAGCGCTTGGACCGGTCGGGGCAATTTTGCCGAAGGTCTTGTCGGCCAGCTCCGCATACCATTGAAAGAAGGCGGGGACGTCCTTGCCAATCTCTTGCAGGCAGTCGGTGATCGTCTTGCCGGTGTCGAGGCTTTCCAGAACCGCCAGCTCATCGATGTGTTCGCGGACCAATGCGGCGACCTTGAGCAAGACGTCCTTGCGATGCTCGGGCTCTGCCCGTGACCAGATGCCCTCGTCAAATACGCGGCGCGCGGCAGCAACAGCGCGGTCCACATCCGCGGATTTGCAATGCGCGACGCTGGCCAGAACTTGCCCTGTCGCCGGATTGG
>JALQUE010000028.1 GCA_023260815.1 Roseovarius sp. | reverse complement strand
GCCCCCTGCATCGCCTGCAATCAAGCCTGTCTGGATCATACCTTCAGCGGCAAGATCTCAAGCTGTCTGGTCAATCCCCGCGCCTGCTTTGAGACGGAACTGACCGTTACGCCGACAGAGCGGCCCAAATCCATCGGCGTCGTAGGCGCAGGCCCGGCGGGCCTTGCCGCCGCCATGACCGCCGCTGAACGAGGTCATGCCGTCACCCTGTTCGATCGTGACACCCGTCTGGGCGGCCAGCTGAACATGGCGCGCGAAATCCCCGGCAAAGAAGAGTTTCACGGGCTGGTGGAATGGTATGAGACGATGATCCGCAATCTGGACATCACCCTGAAACTGGGTCGCGCCGCCACAGCCGACGATCTGGACGGGTTCGATGAGGTTATCATCGCCACCGGGGTCATCCCGCGCGATCCCGGCGTTCCGGGGCAGGATGGGCCGAACGTGGTGTCCTATATAGATGTGCTGCGTGGCCATGCACCCGTTGGCAAGCGCGTGGCGATCGTCGGCGCGGGCGGCATCGGATTTGACGTGGCCGAATACCTTGTGCATGACGGCGACAGTCTGACCGGCAACCTGGATGCCTGGAAGGAAGAGTGGGGCGTGGGCGATCCGGCCACGTCGCGCGGCGGCCTGGCCCCCGAGGGTCCAAGGCCCGAAGCCCCGGCCCGGCATGTCACCCTGCTGCAGCGCAAGGCCGAGCGCCCGGGAAAGCGCCTTGGCAAGACGACGGGCTGGATTCACCGCGCCGCCTTGCGGATGAAGAACGTGCAGATGCTGAGCGGTGTGAATTATGAACGGATCGACGCGAGCGGCCTTCATATCAGCCACGGCGACGCACGTGACAACCCGACCCTGATCGAAGCGGACACGATTGTTCTGTGTGCCGGGCAGCTGTCGGAGCGCAGTCTTGCCGATGCGCTTGAAATGCGCGGACTGGTACCGCATGTGATCGGGGGCGCGGATGTCGCGGCGGAACTGGACGCAAAGCGCGCTATAGATCAGGGCACCCGTCTGGCCGCGACCTTGTGACCTTACGATAGTGGCAGATATCTCTGTCGCAGGGTGAGAAACCATCGTGCGCTTGTTTCCATGCCACGAACGATCCAGAACAAAACCTAGATATTGTCTGCCCAATGCCGCAGTTGTGCCCGATTTTCGGGGGATACCAGCACCTGTCAAAGGATTAGAGGTAACGAGCATGGATCGCCTTACGGAAATGGAGGCCTTCGCCACAGTGGTGGATCAAGGTGGCTTCACCGACGCCGCGCGCAAGATGGGCATTTCGAAATCAGCCGTGTCCAAACACGTCTCATCGCTTGAGGCGCGGCTTGGAGCCCGCCTTCTGAACAGGACGACACGCCGGGTCAGCCCGACCGAGATCGGTCTGGCTTATTATGACCGCGCCTTGCGCGTCCTGAACGACGCTGGCGAGGCGGATGCCCTGGTCAGTTCCATGCAATCGGCGCCGTCGGGGTTGCTGCGCATTTCGGTCGCGACCGATTTCGGGGTCAATCATCTCAGCCCGGTTCTGGGCGGTTTCCTTGAAGAATTCCCGGATATCTCGGTCAACATGGTGCTGAACAACCGCTATGTAGAGTTGATCTCGGAAGGCTTCGACATGGCCGTACGGATCGGCGAGTTGGAAGACAGCAGCCTGCGCGCCCGCAAGCTGACCGAAACCACCAAACGCATGATCGCCAGCCCTGCCTATCTCGAGAAATATGGCCGCCCTGCCAAGATCGACGATCTGAACGAACACAAGCTTTTGCATTATACCAGTCAGGCCAACGGCTCGGTATGGAAGCTGACCGCGCCCTCGGGCGAGAAACGTCAGGTCCGCACCGCGGGCGGTCTGTCGGTCAACGACGGGCAGTCGCTTCTGAATGCCGCGATCTCGGGGCTTGGGATCGCCTATCTGCCAAGCTTTCTCTACGCGAAGGCGATGCAGGACGGGCTTGTCGAGGATGTCATCCCCGACCTGCCAATAGAAACGCAAGGCATCTACGCCGTTTATCCGCCGGGCCGGTTCACTCAGCCCAAGGTGCGCGCCTTCATCGACTTCCTCGTTCACGCCTTTTCCGACAAGGGCCCGAACGACTGGTAAGACATTCCTCCTGCCAAGATATGGCCAACTTACCCCGGACGCTTATGCGCCCGGGGCTTTCTGGTTGGCCCCTGCCGCACATCGCATGTGCACGCTCTCCTGTTGCCTTGCTGCCGGATCGTGTCAGATTGTCGAGCATTCAGGCAACCTGTAAAGGGGAAACAAGATGTCCAATCCAACGCTGCTGACGATCTCTGGCTCTTTGCGCAAAGGATCGTTCAACCGCATGTTGCTCAACAAAGCGCAAGCGGCATTCGGCCCCGCCAATGTGTTGGAGGCCGACCTTGATCTGCCACTTTACAACGGCGATCTGGAAGAGGCCGAAGGGGTGCCACAGGCTGTGAAAACCCTTGCACAGCAGGTGCGGGACGCGGATGCGGTGGTGATCTCATCCCCCGAATACAACAAGGGGATCACCGGCGTCCTGAAAAATGCGCTGGACTGGATCAGCCGGGTCGAGGGGATGCCGTTCAAGGACAAGCCGACCGTGATCATGTCAGCCAATGCAGGGCGGACCGGCGGTGAGACGGGGCAATTCATGTTGCTGAGTTGCCTTGCGCCGTTGCAGGCGCATGTCTTGCCCGGGCAGATGCTGTGCGTGGCGGCGGCGGGCAAGCAGTTTGACGACACTGGTGCGTTGACCAATGACCTGTACGGGAAGGTGGTGGAAACACGCATGGAAGCGCTGCGGGCTGCCGTGACCTGAATGCTCAACCATCTGTTTTATTTGAAATTTCCAGAAGATTGCCATCTGGATCGCGAATATAGACCGACAGGATCGGTCCAGTAGCGCCGGTGCGGGTGACCGGACCCGACTCGATGGGTACGGAGGCTTGCGCAAAATGCACCATCCAGGCATCGACTGGAATTTCACTTAAAAAACAGAGGTCTGCACTACCGGGCAGGGGTGTTTTCGCCTTTGGCGAAAACGCGACCCCGGCCTGATGCAGATTGATTTTCTGGTCTCCAAAGTTGAGTGCCCACCGGGTCGAGCCATCGGCGGGGCTGAATTGCCGGGGCGTCATTCCCAGCACTTCGCGATAAAAATCGACGGTCCGATCAATGTCGGAGACCGTCAGAACCAGATGGTCGAGCGTCTTGAGTGCTGGCTGCATTTCGCGATTGTTCCCTTGATGTCAGAGGGTTACGTTAGCGACATGAACCAGCCGATACAAATAATCCCCGACATGATCGACCCTGCCCGCGCGAGGGCGATGCAGGGGGCGCTTGGGCATCGTTGCACGATCGAGACCGGCGACGCCCTGCCGCCCTTTTTCCACCAACTGTATTTCTGGGACCCGCAACCCCCTGAAAACCTTGGAAGAGATGGGCATCCGAAAGTCGGCGGGGTGATCCCCGACATGGGCCTTCCACGCAGGATGTGGGCGGGCGGAGCCATGCAATTTCACGCGCCCTTGCGTGCGGGAATTCATTCCAAGCGATTGACTTACATGGAAAATTTTCAACACAAAGAGGGTCGGACGGGGCCGCTTGGCTTTGTCACGCTGCGCCATGAGGTCTGGCAGGACGACACGCTGTGCCTGACCGACCGGCAAGACCTTGTCTATCGTGAAGACCCCGACCTGAACGCCCCCAAACCGACCCCGCCAGAGGCCGCAAAAGACGAGGATATCTGCGAGACCCGCAGCTTCGACAGCACGCTGCTTTTCCGCTATTCGGCGCTGACGTTCAATGGGCATCGCATCCACTATGACATTGATTACACGAAAGAAATAGAAGGGTATGCGGGGCTGGTTGTGCATGGTCCGCTGCTGGCACAACTGCTGATGTTGCTGGCCGAGAGGGAGCTTGGCAGCCTGTCGTCCTTCACCTTTCGGGCGACAGCCCCCTTGATGCATTTCGAGACCGCCGAGCTGTGCTGGAAGGCCGATGGCACCGCCTGGGTGCGCGGGCCGGACGGGCGGCAATGCATGCAGGCGACAGCCTGCTGAAGTGGTACGATCCGTACGAAACCGACACGGGTTTGGGACGAAATCCGGGTCCATCCCCTGAATTTGTGTCCATCCCGTACGCAAATCCGGCTAAAGCGACGCCTCGGGGCGGAAATCGGGGGGGATGCGATCAACCCCGTCCAGCACCAGATCGGCCATCACCTGCGCCACCTTGGGCGCCATGCCGAAGCCGATCTTGAACCCGCCATTGGCGATGAACTGACCGTCATGCAGCGGATGCGCCCCAAGCATCGGCGCGCGCGATCGGGTGCGGGGCCGCACCCCGGCCCATCGTCCAATGACCGGCGCATCGCGCAGGGCCGGAACAGCGGCGCGGGCGCGGGCGATCACCGCGTCAAGCTGGGCGTCGGTGGTGGCGGGATCGTCATAGTCACGCTCGGAGGTGGAGCCGATGGCGGTGGTGCCGTCCTCGTGCGGGACGATGTGAACGGTATCGGCAAAGAGCTGCGGCTGATCCGGGGCGGCATGGGCCAGCACCGCGCCCTGCCCCTTGACGCCATTGCCGACCATGCGCCCGCGATGGGCGGTCAGCGCGTCCAGATCGGCCACCCCGGTGGCCCAGACAACCAACCCGCCGGGGGCGGCATCAGCCACCACCTGCCCGCCGCGCGCGGTGATCGCAGCGGCCAGCGCGGCACAGGCCCGGCGCGGATGCAGACGCGCGGTCAGCGTGTCGCGGATCAGCCAGCCGGTCGGTGTCAGTGGCGCCCAATCGAGTGTCTGGGCGCGGATCACCTCCCAATGCGCGTGCCCTTGCCAGAGCGCGCGCGCCGTATCGGCCCGCGCACGCGCCAGATCAAGGGCGTGATCGTCGGGCACGGGCTGCAACCGGCCAAGCCGCGCATAGCCCGCCGAGAGGCCCGAGGCATCCTGCACGCCTGCCCAGAAGGCTTCGGCCATGATCAGGCTGTCGAACTGGAAGGCCTTCTTGTCGTTCCAGTTTTCCGGCACATGCGGCGCAAGGGCCCCCACGACCCCCCCCGAAGCGCCGGCGCCCGGACCATATGGGTCGATCACCTGCACCGTGGCGCCACGGCACAGGCAAGCCCATGCCACCGACAAGCCGAATATGCCCGCGCCCATCACCGTCACGTCCGCCATTGCCATTCCCTTGCCCCATCGCCATTGTCGCGGCGGTTATGGCACAGGGGCGCGGCGCTGCCCACAGGGTGCGGACGCGGCCCAAGCGCGACACGACGGCCAGATAGCGGAACAGGATCATGAACGAGCGCAAGGCGGATCTGGAATGGCGCGAGGGCGGTGTCCCGGTCTCGAGGCGGTTCGACGATCCCTATTACAGTCTTGAGAACGGGCTGGAGGAAACCCGGCATGTGTTTCTGGCGGGCAATGACCTGCCGGGCCGGTTTTGCGATGGGTTTCATGTGGCGGAGCTGGGTTTTGGCACCGGGCTGAACCTGCTGGCCACTCTGGCGGAGTGGCGCAAGGCGGGCGGCACGGGTGTCCTGCGATTCACCAGCTTCGAGGCGTTTCCAATGGGGGCGGATGACATGATCCGCGCGCAGGCAGGCTTTGACGACCTATCGCAGATCGCCGCCGAGCTTGCCGGCCATTGGCAGGCCGGCGCGCACGAGATCCGCCTGCCCGATCTGGAGTTTCGCCTGATTGCGGGCGATGCCCGCAAGACGCTGCCCGAGTGGCAGGGCGGTGCGGACGCCTGGTATCTGGATGGATTCTCGCCCGCGAAGAACCCCGAATTGTGGGATGCGGGCCTGATGCGGGAGGTGTTCGAGCATACGACACCGGATGGTACGGCGGCGACCTATACCGCCGCAGGCTTCGTGCGCCGGGGTCTGCAAGAGGCGGGGTTTGCAGTCAGTCGCGTGCCGGGATATGGCCGCAAAAGGCACATGACCCGTGCCGTGAAAGGCCCCAGATGACCGAACAGAACACCCGCCTCGGCATCCTGCTGATGGTGGTGACCACCTTCATTTTCGCCGTGCAGGACGGTATTTCGCGGCATCTGGCGGCGGAATACAACGTGCTGATGGTGGTGATGATCCGCTATTGGTTCTTTGCCGCCTTCGTGATCGCGGTCGCCGCCCGAAAGGCCGGCGGCGTGCGCGCCGCGGCCAGGACGGACCAGCCACTGATGCAGGGATTTCGCGCGGTGCTTCTGGTGGCGGAAATCTGCGTGATGATCTTTGGCTTTACCCTGCTGGGGCTGGTGGAAAGCCACGCGGTCTTTGCCTGCTACCCGCTGCTGATCGCGGCCCTGTCGGGGCCGGTTCTGGGCGAGCGCGTGGGCTGGCGGCGATGGGTGGCGATCGGGGTGGGGTTTGTCGGGGTGACGATCATCCTCAAGCCCGGATTCGGCGTCTTCCAGATCGAGGCGGCGGTGCCGCTGATGGCGGCGTTCATGTTCGCGCTCTATGGGCTGCTGACGCGCTATGTGGCGCGCAAGGACAGTGCCGCGACCTCGTTCTTCTGGACGGGGACGGTGGGATCGGTCGCCATGACGGCGGTGGGCGTGTGGTTCTGGGAACCGATGAGCGGCCCGGATTGGGTGTGGATGGCGGCGCTTTGTGTGACGGGGGCGCTTGGGCATTACACGCTGATCCGCTGCTACGAGGTGGCCGAGGCCAGCGCGGTCCAGCCGTTCGCCTATTTGCAGCTGGTCTTTGCGAGCACGCTTGGGATCACGGTGTTCAACGAAACGATCGAGATGAACGTCGCCCTTGGGGCGGCACTGATCGTGGGGGCGGGGCTGTTCACGCTCTGGCGGCAGAGACAGGCGCGGTAGGGCGCACGCAAAACGGCCCTGCGGCAGTTTGACCGGGTTCACAGGCGCGTGATCGGGCGGCATAACCTTCCTGCACTGGAAGCCTGGCCAATCGCGGCCCGGTGACGGGAGAGGCGGCACCGATGATGCGGCGCGAGCGACAGGACCGGACGGGGCTGCGCGGTCTGATGGCCGTGCTGCTTGGGCTGATGCTGATGCTGCGCCTGATCGCGGCGCCCATCGTGCTGAGCGCGCCCCACCCCGGTCTGATCGCGATCTGTTCGGGGGGTGGGGTGTATTACGTCACCCTTGACGGAGAGCCGGTGGGCGGCGACGCCCCCGAGGGCGATCCCTGTCCCTATCTGGGTATTCCGCTTGCCTTGGCGGGGCTTGCCGGGCCGGTTCTGCCGCCGGTGGCGCGCGTCGCGCGCGTCACGATCCCGGTTGATGCCGAAAGCCTTGTGCCGGGGCGGATCGCCCGCGCCTATGGCGCGCGTGCGCCGCCTGTCTCTGCCTGACGTTTCACTGAACCAAGACGACAGGATTGCGGGCGCCCGACCGATGACGGGGGCGGCCCGGCAAAAGGGATATGAGAATGACACGGAACTGGATGATGGCCCTCGCCATGGGTGCGGGGCTGATGACGGGTGCGGGCGCCGCACTGGTGGCAGGTGCGGGCACCGCACAGGTTACAGGTGCGGGCGCCGCACAGGCGCAGATGATGGATCATGACGGCGGGACGATGGACCCGGCCAAGGGCAAGCCGGGGATGCAGATGCAGATGCACGGCCCGATCAGGGTGATGGGCCGTCACCTGATGCCCGAGGGCAAGGTGATGCTGGGGTACAGCCTGGGCGTGATGCGGATGGAGGGGCTGGCCACCGGGACCACCGGGCTGGACCCTATTGTTGCGGCCACAAGCGTGCCCAACCGGTTCTTCGGGTTGCCGATGCAGCCGCCGACCCTGCGGGTG